>NZ_JACJPW010000090.1 GCF_014696265.1 Aerosakkonema funiforme FACHB-1375
CCTCCACTCCCCCACTCCTCCACTCCCCCACTCCCCCACTCCTCCACTCCCCCACTCCTCTATCGTGCTGGCTAAATTTACCGATCGCTTCCGGGATATGCTGTCTAATTGGCGTCTCAATATCGGGACGCCAGTAGCTGCTATACCCGTACTGATTGCTAGTGTGGGAGTAACGGCGTCACTGTTGGGTTTGCGAGAATTCGGTAAACTGGAATCCTTGGAATTAGGCGCTTACGACCAAATGTTGCGATCGCGCCCTCCGGAAAAAATCGATTCTCGTATTTTAGTAGTAACCGTGACAGAACAAGATATCCAGCGCGTGGGTAAGTGGCCGCTAACAGACGCTACAATGGCTAAACTATTAGAAAAACTTGAGAAATACAAGCCTCGCGTCATCGGTTTGGATATTTACCGAGATTTGCCAGTAGAACCGGGACACAAGAAATTAGCCAATCTGCTCAGTAAAAGCGATCGTCTGATTGCCGTTTGTAAAACTAGCGATATCAATCATCCCGGCGTCGCACCGCCTAAAGCAGTTCCATCCAAGCGGATTGGTTTTAGCGATTTGGTCGTTGACTCCGATGGAGTGATTCGGCGAGCTTTGTTATTTGCGATGCCAGAAAAGGGGGATTGCACAGCTCGCGTCTCTTTTAGCTTCCAACTGGCAAGTCGGTATCTCGCAGCAGAAGGAATTGAACCTTATAAAGTAGAGCCATCGGGAGACTTGGGACTCAAAAAAGCACCGCAAAAAGGTATTTCTTCCTCTCCTCCTCATTCTCTCGCCGTTTTTCCGCGCCTGGTGCCGGATGCCGGCGGTTATCAACGAGCAGATGCCGCAGGTTATCAAATTCTGCTCAATTACCGCTCATCCGAAAAAGCTACCCAGGAAGTCACTCTCAGCCAAGTTCTCAACGATCGAGTCCCGCCGGAATGGGTGCGCGATCGCGTTGTGTTAATCGGCGTACAAGCACCCAGTATCGACGATGCTTTCTACACACCTTTCAGCGCCGCCAGACCCCAAGATGCGAAAATGCCGGGAGTGGTAGTCCACGCCCAAATAGTCAGCCAAATCCTCAGTGCTGCTCTTGACAAAAGAAGCATTATATGGTATATGCCTTGGTGGGGTGAAGCGCTGTGGATTTGCGGTTGGGCCATAATAGGTGGTTTGGGTGCTTGGAAATTGCGGCATCCTCTATGGCTGGGATTGTCTGGGCTGGGAGCGATCGGCCTTCTGGGAGGAGTTTGCTACGGGTTATTGATATATTCTGCATGGATACCGATCGTAGCGCCAGGGCTGGGGTTGATCGGGACAGGTGCAAGCGTGGTAGTATATGCTGCTTATCAAATGCACAAGCAGCAGCAAAAAATCGCCCACCTGACAGCACAACAAGAAGATACGATCGTGCTGCTGACAACGATGCTCAAATACAATACCGCCGCATCATCTGCCACTATTCCTCACACCCAAGAAATAACTCTTCCTCTACCTTCATCTGCTACAGTTCCTGTTACCTCACTCTCAGAAACATCCGCTTCCCAACCCGAACCGTTCTACTTTTCATCCCTCTTAGACGGGCGCTACAAAATCGTCAAAGTACTCGCTCAAGGAGGATTCGGGCAAACTTATCTGGCAGAGGATATCAAGCGTCCCGGAAAACCAATTTGTGTGGTCAAGCGCTTAATGCCAGCGCGGCGAGATGATAAATTTTTGAAAGTTGCAAAGCGTTTATTTGAGACAGAAGCCAAAATTTTAGAAGTTTTGGGCCAGCACAGTCAGATTCCCCAACTGCTAGCTTACTTTCCAGAAAAAGAAGAGTTCTATTTAGTTGAAGAATATATAGAAGGAATGGCGCTAAGTGAAGAACTACCAACAGATAAGCGCCTGAGCGAATATGTAGTAGTTGATTTACTCAAAGGAATTTTGGATATTCTGGCTTTTATTCACCAAAACCAAGTCATCCACCGCGATATCAAACCCAGCAATATCATTAGAAGAAAAGAAGATGAACAATTGGTTTTGATTGATTTTGGTGCAGTTAAGCAGATGCAGCCACATTCGGGTGACGATACAGAACACCAGACAGTAGCGATCGGCACGCGAGGCTATGCACCGCCGGAACAGTTGGCGGGACACCCGCGTCCCGCCAGCGATATCTATGCAGTCGGGATGATTGGAATTCAGGCGCTGACAGGTATTTCGCCCCACTGTTTGCCCCTCGATCGCGACACGGGTGCTGTCATTTGGCGTTCTTTAGCGAATGTGAGCGAGCAATTTGCCGATATTTTGGATCGGATGGTGTCTTATCATTTCAGCGACAGGTATCAGTCAGCAGCAGCAGTATTAAAGGATCTCAATAGTTTGGAGCGATCGATTTTAAGCAGGGAAACCACAAATCAGAATGCAACAAATAGATCTGATATGGCAACAGACGAACTGGATAACATTCCCCCAACAAAGGTAGATAGTCCTATCCCTTCTCGTTTTTGGGATGCGACAATCAAATTAAATGAGGAGAATTCAGAAGTTTAGAGTTCGTGGTTTCTTTTGCCCTACCCATAACTTTGATTTCTGTCGCGACGCCATCAAAAAATGTCACAATGTAAGACTGGATCTTTCACGCTTCGTGCGTAAGCCCCCTCTAAAATCCAAAATCTAAAATCCAAAATCCAAAATCGATATGAGTCCGACTGCTCTTGAGCCAACTGTTGTCAAATCGGCGGCCCGCCGTGTTGTTTTTCCCTTTACGGCTATTGTTGGCCAGGAGGAAATGAAACTGGCGCTGCTGTTGAATGTCATCGATCCGAAGATTGGCGGTGTGATGATTATGGGCGATCGCGGTACGGGTAAATCTACCACGATCCGCGCTTTGGCTGACCTTCTGCCCGAAATCGATGTAGTTGCCGATGACCCATTCAACAGCGATCCCAGCGATCCTGACCTGATGAGCGATGTGGTGCGCGATCGGCTGACTCGCGGAGAGGAAATTCCTACAGTAAAGAAAAAAGTATCGATGGTTGACTTACCCTTGGGTGCGACAGAAGACCGGGTTTGCGGCACGATCGATATTGAAAAAGCACTTTCTCTTGGCGTGAAAGCATTTGAACCGGGACTGCTGGCAAAAGCAAATCGCGGTATCCTCTACGTTGATGAAGTCAACTTGCTCGACGACCACTTGGTAGATGTGTTACTGGACTCCGCTGCTTCCGGTTGGAATACGGTAGAACGCGAGGGTATTTCCATTCGTCACCCCGCTCGTTTTGTTCTGGTTGGTTCTGGAAACCCCGAAGAAGGAGAATTGCGTCCCCAGCTGCTCGATCGCTTCGGGATGCACGCGGAAATCCGTACAGTCAAAGAACCGGCTCTGCGCGTGCGAATCGTGGAACAAAGAGCCGAATTCGATCAAAACCCGCCAGAATTCATCGAAAAATACAAAGAACCGCAAGAAGCTATCCAAAAACAGTTGGAAGTAGCGCAAGAAATACTGCCTTCGGTGGTAATCGATTACGATCTGCGGGTGAAAATTTCCGAAGTTTGTGCTGAACTTGATGTAGATGGCTTGCGCGGCGATATCGTAACCAATCGAGCCGCTAAAGCCATAACTGCTTTTGAAGGTCGAACCCAAGTGCAAGTAGACGATATCCGTCGGGTGATTACTTTGTGTTTGCGTCACCGACTTCGTAAAGACCCGCTAGAGTCGATCGATTCTGGCTACAAGGTGGAAAAAGCCTTTAACCGCGTATTTGGGATCGAAGTAAAAGAAGGTTAGGTAGCATTTTGTAGGGTGCGTCAGATATGAAAGTTTTTCCGATAGTTTTAATCTGTCTGTATGACGCTCCCTAAACAATTTTAGATTTTGGATTTTAGATTTTAGATTCAATCTCAATCCAAAATCTCTAATTTCAAATTTCCTACTGACAAGTGACAACGGAGCGAGACTAAATTAATATGAGACCTTGGCAATTTTGGTGGAATATCTTAATAGTTTCCAGCGAGTACAATCCGCCTCGATTTGTTGAGCTAATCATGTTGGCGCTGGCAATGGTAACCCTTGCACTTTGGGGAATTACAAATGAATGGCCTTTCTTGGTGTTAAGCTTAAGCTATGTAGTCGGTTCTTCTACATCGATTTTAGTGGGAGAGGCGATCGCACCTTCGACAAATCATATTTTGCTGCAATCCCTCGCCGTCCTGGGTTTAATTTTTAGTTTTTACTTTTTTCTAGATTTTTTCATGGGTGTTAGCATCATCCCCCATTTTTAGATTCGTGCAGAATCAGGCGATTGCCAGCCGGATCGTAAGCATAAATTTCTCTGCCGTGAGAGGCGGAAATAATTTGTCCCGGAGGCGGGTAACCCAAAGCTGTAAAATGCGCGATCGCATCCTCTAAGCTGCTTACTTCCAAACACAAACTCATCCCACTTTGCGATGAATTGTTAAATTCTTCCCGCTCGCTATTTCTAGGTTTAAATATTCCCAAACGCAACCCCGGCAGATGAAATTCAGCATAAACATTAGGTATGTGGGGTTTGGGTTGCTGACCGAGCATTTGAGTATAAAAATTTATCAGTGTTTCGATATCAACAGCAGCCAAGGTAACGAAAGCGTCGGTATATTCAAAAATCATAAAAAAATTGCACCGCGAAGAGGCGAAGAAAAAGAAGTGATATTGTGTTCGGTTGCATCGGTAGTCTAAGACTGATGCTCTCATGTTATCTGTGGGAATTATGGGTTAAATTTTTACCGCAGATGTAGGCAGATTAACGCAGATTAACGCAGATAAGAACACATTTTTTTATGCAACCGATGCTACCGGACATGATATAACCGAAAAAAAGCGGTTTCCAGCCACCCATTTCAATGGGAATCATCAAGAAATTTTGACGAATATTGTAGAGCCATTTCATGAAACGTCTCTACAATATTCAAGGCCCAATCAATCCAAAATCCCAAATCCCAAATCCAAAATTGGGTGACAGTCTGCTTTTGGAGAGACACAACCTGAGCGAGAGTACTGCCAAAATGGGAAATAGAAGTTTTGAGGAAAACTGCTATGACTGCAACGCTATCTATACCCAGATCTCTGGAATCATTACTGGGTCAAGAAGCAGAAGACCTCCTCAGTTATCAAGCAAAAGTTTCTAAAGATTTATTACATCTACCGGGGCCAGACTGGATAGAACGAATTTTTGCACAGAGCGATCGCAATCCGCAAGTCTTGCGTAGCTTGCAACAGCTTTATTCTACCGGACGCCTCGCCAACACGGGTTATCTCTCCATCCTGCCAGTAGACCAAGGTATCGAACACTCTGCCGGCGCTTCCTTTGCACCCAACCCAATTTATTTTGACCCGGAAAACATTGTCAAATTGGCAATTGCGGCAGGTTGCAATGCCGTTGCTACCACACTGGGCGTTTTGGGCATGGTTTCGCGCAAATATGCCCACAAAATACCCTTTATTGTCAAGCTGAATCACAACGAACTGCTCACCGCTCCCAATAAATATGACCAAATCATGTTCGCTTCGATCGAACAAGCTTGGAATTTGGGAGCAGTAGCCGTCGGTGCTACAATTTACTTCGGTTCGGAGGAATCGACTCGCCAAATCCAAGAAGTCAGTCAAGCTTTTGCCTTCGCCCACGAATACGGTTTGGCAACTATTCTCTGGTGCTATTTGCGAAACCCTGCATTTAAGCAAGATAAAGATTACCATCTCGCGGCAGATCTGACCGGTCAAGCAAATCACTTGGGTGTGACGATCGAAGCTGATATCATCAAACAAAAGCTGCCCGAAAATAATAACGGTTACGGCGCTGTCTCCAAAGCTATCGGCAAGAAATATGGCATGACGCACGATCTTGTTTATCGCGATTTAACGACAGACCACCCGATCGATCTCACCCGCTATCAAGTTTTGAATTGTTATTGCGGTCGTGCTGGATTGATTAATTCTGGCGGTGCAGCCGGTAAAAACGATTTTGCCGAAGCAGTTCGCACGGCGGTGATTAACAAACGCGCTGGCGGTTCGGGATTAATTTCGGGTCGCAAAACTTTCCAACGTCCGTTTGAGGAAGGCGTGAAGTTGTTTAACGCAATTCAGGATGTTTATTTGTCGCCGGAAGTGACGATCGCATAATTTTGTTTCTGTTGTTCGATCGTTCTTTTGGTTGTGAAAATTGGGATAAACATTAGACATTTCCAGAAAATAATCTCAAAGGCAGGCAGGATGCCTACCCCACAAGAATTTTTGGAGATGTCTATTGTAGAGACGTTTCATAAAACGTGTCTACAGCTAAAAACTTATCTAATCGTAGGGTGGGTTAGGCACGGGCAATCTAAAAGTCAAAAGTCAAAATTCTTCCCTCTCCCTCTCCCTCTCCCTTTCCCCTTTCCCCCTTTCCCCCTTTTCCCTCTTCCCTCTTCCCTCTTCCCCTAGCCCCTAGCCCCTAGCCCCTAACCCCTAACCTCTAACCCCTAGCCCCTAACCCCTAACCCCTAACCCCTAACCCCGACGCCCTAGTTTTTCCAGTCCCCGCACGAGTCGGCCAATCCCTTCTATGGCAGTCTCTTCTTTAAGGGCTCCGTAGGCAACGCGCAGGTAGCACCCTTGTTCCATACCAAAGGTGGTGCCTGGAATTACCGCTACTTTATGTTCGCGGATCAAGCGTTCCACTAACTCCATTGCATCTAGCTGAGTGCGGACTTTGAGCAGAAAATAAAAAGCGCCATCGGCTTTGGGAACAGTACATAAATCTTGAATAAGATTTAGTTCGCTCAGGCACTTCTCTCGCACCGTTGCGATCGCACTTAACTTTTCTTTACAATATCCCACTCCTGCTTGCAACGCTCCTAAAGCTGCATACTGGGAGATTACTGGCGGACAAATTAAAATCGTATCTTGAATTTTTTTGACGGACATCAGTAGATGTTCGGGAATCACCATGTAGCCGATGCGCCAACTGGCAAAACCATAAGCTTTGGAGAGAGAATAAAGGCAAATGGTATACTCAGAACTTTCTTTATTTGCGCCTGGGGAGTAGTGCTGCACTCCGTTGTAAGTAAAATATTCGTAAGCTTCATCGCTAATATGGTAGATTTTGTGCTGGCGACATATTTCGTTGACTTTTTGCAATGCTTCTTGCGGATAAACTGCGCCTGTGGGATTGTTGGGTGAAATGGTGACAACGGCGCGTGTTTTTTCGGTGATGGCTTTTTCTATAGCATCGGGAATTAGCTGATAATTTTCATCGGTGGGTACGAGTACGGCGCGACAGCTTGCCATTGCGATCGCCATTTCGTGATTAAAATAATATGGTGAAATCAGAATAATTTCATCCCCAGGCGAAGTAATTGCCAGCAGCGCGTTCGTAAACGCCATATTGCCGCCAGCTGTGACGACAATGCAGCGATTATCGTCGATTTCGATTCGATTTTCAGTTAAAAGCTTATTTTTTATCGCTTCCTGTAATGCGGGAATTCCCTCTACCGCTTGGTACTTGTGATTTTGGGGATTAGCAAAAAATTCGGTAATTCTTTCCGTCGCTGACGGCGGTGGGCCATAATAAACTACTCCTTGTCCCAAAGAAATCGTCCCCGGACAATTGCGAATTAGTTCCCCCACCACCGGGATAATAGGCGTTTGTACCGCCTGCATTCTCAGAGTTTCGTTTTTCATTTGATGTTAAATCTAGCCAACAATTCTGTGCGAGATAAGTTGGCTAATTCTAACAGCAAGCGGGAATATTCTTGTGAGGATAACTTTACCCAAGGCTCAATTACCTGCGACAGTTTTTCATCCAAACTGCCAAATTTATCTACCAGCAAGTTTTCCAGCACAAGACGCCTCTCTTCTATCCGTCCTTCCCGCAATCCTCGCTGTAGTCCTTGTTCTAGTCCTTGCTGTAGTCCTTGCTGTAGTCCTTGCTGTAGTCCTTCGCGTAAAGTCTCTTCACGCCATTGCATATAAGCTCGATTCAAATTCATAATTAATTCCTGTTCCTCTTCTGTTAAATTTGCCTTTCTCTGCACATTGATACGCCAAGTAGAAATCAATTCTAAAACATTGATGCGTAATCGGTTTTCTTGCGGGAGTGCCATTATTTCATTAATGGCTTGCTGCTGAGTTGCGCCTTTTCCCAGGAGTCGCAGCCAAAGTGTTTCTGGTGTGGCTGGTAGTTGGTTTATCGCTACTATAGCTGTTTTGAGCGATTCTGCTAAAAAGTGGACACCAACAGGCCAGTTATCTGCATCTAGTCTAGCGCCGAAACTATCGAGTAACGCAGAAGAAGCAGAAGTTGTGAGAATCCACAAGCGAGGCAATTCAGCTTCGGGAAATTGGTTATCTTCGCGCCTTGCTCTGCGCTGCAAATCGCGGTGCAGCAAAAATAGCTTCACCATACAGCTGCGAATTTCTGCCTTGCTGGGTTGGTTGCGAAACGGTTCTAGGAGACAGGGACTCGATACCATATCACCCAACAATCCTAGCATCTGGCGATCGCTTTCCGGGTTGGGTGAAAATGAAATATCCACTTGCTGAACTTCCCCAGTAATTTCGCGGCTGATTTCTACTTCGCCAATCGGTGATAGCAGTTCTTCTAGGTAGAGTTTGGCAAATTGGTCGTGGGGTTGTCTGGTCATCCGATGCAAGGATTTTGAATTTTATCTATTATATATAAGTTGTAGGGTATGTCAGAAAAAAATTATGGTTAAAAATTGTTGATTTTAAGGTGCTGGCGCACCTATTTAATATTTTTAGAGGAACACGAAATCATTAAAATTTTGGCTAACTAAGCCTTACCCTATCTATTATTGTGGGTTTTGATTGCTATATCCAAGCTGATAAGCTAAAATGTATTAAACTGCTAGGTACGATCTGATTTAAAGAGTCTGAAATTTATGTTAAGTAAAATTTCATGGTTTACAGAAGACCCTGAGCTAGACAATAAGGAAAAGTTAGCTACAATCTGTAATTGGGTTAGTGAATTAAAAGAGGAAGGACTTGAATGGGGAGAAGAACAGCGTGGAACACTAAGTAGGAAACATTTCTGCAATGGTTTGGCGCGGAATTTGCATTTTGAAAATAATACTTTCAGCTTTAGCGTTAGTTCATCAGGAAAACAATATGATCGCCATTTACCAGTGAAGGGTTTGGAGTTAATAGAAAATCAGCCTGGTATTTTTACCTTGATGGTCTTTCATTATGATACTTCTATCCCTTACCCGTATTTTTTTAAATACGAATTACACTAATTTTGTGTTCTTTAGCAAGAATAGAAGTGGAAATTATGGGTATTCAAAAAACCGTTTTTGGTAGTGTGGCTGAGAAGAAAAACTATGATAAGTTGAGCAGGCAATGGGGAGATAAATATTATATTTATCATAATCTCCCTTTCTTACAGGTGCTTAATACTGAAGGCATATCACTAGAACTCACATATCGACAGCTTGAGTACATTAAAAAAACAAGTATTGACTACATTTTTTGTGATAACGAAGGCAAGCCTTTAATAGCCCTAGATTTTGATGGTATGTTACAGGGATTTAATGTAGGCTTAGATTATCATAAATCCCAAAGCCATCCATCATTAGATAAAGAGAAGGAAAAAAATAGGGAAAATGGGTTTAAATTAAAGCTCAGAATAGCCCATGATTCATCTTTTCCTTTGTTTATTGTGGGATCTAAAGAATTTAAAGATTTTTCCACTGGGATATCGCTAACTATTGTTGATGCAATTATAGGAGAAATATTAGCTTCAAAAGCTTTTAATAATAATCTATTAGAACCTATACCAGATTTTAAAGATATTCTTGAAAAGACTGGCTTATCAGAGACGCTTTACGATGAATTTATAGACATATATGAAGATGAAACTGGAGAAATTATTCTTGATTATAACGAAGTGGGAAAATGGGTGTGGAGAGATTGGAAGTGTTACCTGAGAAGAAAAACTAACTTAGAAACAAATCCTATTGATGCAAAGATAAAAGAACTAAGAGATTGTTTGGCTGAATACATTGTTAAGGATAAATCGGCCAATACAATAATTATCGATAGGCAAGGAGAGTTAATTAACAATAATATCGAAGCTGAATATTTACGTAACCATCTTATGTTCGATCATTCATTCAATCCGCCCAATTCTAACCTAGATTTTGCCATATATTTGGAAGTAAAATGCTCTATAAATACAGAAAAGTTTGGATTAATAGAATCAACGGCTAGTTGTCCTAACTTTAAGTCAATTGAATTTAGAGCGTTATCACTTTTAGAGAAAGTTGCTGAACTTGTTGTTCTAACTAAAATTAGTAAAAAAGTTGATAAAACTTAGAAAATAAAAACAAACTCTAAGTTTTATTGCTGACTAATTCGGGTTCGATCGCCAATAATTATGGCTAAATATAAAGATATTGGGCAATCGCTACCATCTCGAACTAATCAATAATTACTGAGTTCAGAGAAGAGAGAAAACTTGCCGCACTCCATCCCTGACCTGCGACTTGTACTGGGAGGTGTCCTTTCGGAGCATCTAAACTGAAGTTGAGATAAGAAGACAACAAACACCCGCTTTTCACGCGCCATCCTACTTGCTCACAAAACTTTTTATAAATTTCTTCAGAATCGTTACTGATTTTACCTGACAATTCTAGCCAAATACTTTTCTGTACGCTAAATCCGAACTTGCCTTTACTGTATTTTAGCCAGAGTTTGTCAATAACGTTGAATTCTCTAGAGGAAACTGATTCAGCGTATGTTGCACTCATTTCGTATTGTTGCCCTGATAATTTAAATATCAGAGCCGCCGTTTCTTCATCAGCCTCTTTCCATTCTTGGGATGCCAGTAAACTTTGCAGCTTTCGGTATATCTTTGGCGTTTCTTCTTCTGTTATTTCTTCTACTTCAATTGATTCATCGTCAGATTCATCTTCTGAATCATCTCTAACTTTGAAAAACCAGTATAAATTAGCAACAGTTAAGTTTGATGCTTGTTGGAGATTTGATGTAACCAAAGTTTTATACCCAGCTAGTGCTGCTTGCTGAGTCACGTAAGATTCGCACTCCTGACGCAATTCAGGCTTAATCATCATTGCTAGCTGATCGCGCAGGGAATAAAAATGAGACTTTGGCCGCAATTTTTCATAATTTAATTGCTCTGCCGGAACAGAATTATCAGACGTATCGTAATTAACAGTTAATTCCGAATGTTGTAAATCAGCACTTTCAAGCAGTTTTAGCTCGGAAGGTGGAAGACTTCTTGCCCAATCTATTTGATTTTGCCAAGATTCTAATAAGACTAGATCGTGATCGTGAATTCTAGTTAATTCTGGAAATAGAAAATCAAGTTCATCATCACTACTACAATCACCTACTATATCAAGAGCATCTTCACGAATTTTAGCTTGGAGATGGGAAAGTCGATCGCTCACTGCTGCCGACTCTTTCTGCACTTGATAGGTAGCGATAATTGCTTGCTCAATTGCCCAAGCACATTCCAACCTGCGAAGTTTTCCTGCCGAACAGGTAGCTGACAACAACTCTCCATTATCGTAATCTGCCAAAGCTTGAAATAGCATCCCCCTAGCACCATCAATTTCAGCATTTCGGCGCTGAACATCTTGGATTTGCATTGCCGAGCGAAAACGGTGAAGCGCCTGAGTAAAAAGTCCGTAAGCTCGTACTAAAATTGTTCGATGATTTCTAAATTCAACATCAGTAGCGACTTGCTCAATAAGTTCTTTAATTTCTGCCCCTTGCTCCTTTAAAGCTTTTTTTAAATCGATAAAGCCTTCTTTAACTTCTAGCCTCAGTTGTCCTACTTCTTTTCTAAGTTTTAATGTTTGGTGCAGGTTAACAGCTGACAATGCTCCTACTGCTACAGTTCCCAAGCCGATAAAGGCTGTTGTAGCTTGTAGCACTCCCAAGCTAGACTGGATTGTTTGCAAACCTGCCTGGATAGCCGTAAATCCTTGGTGCATCTGATACATCTGCGTCGTACCCATCAGCATTTGTACGGGACTGACGAGCGGTGAGATGGCACTATTCTGGGCAAAAGCACCAATGGCATGAGCCACAAACCGTCCTGTAGCAGCATCCCTAGCCATTGCTATTGGCACGCCTGTGGAAGTGAAGACTTGCAGGTACTTACCAGCGTCAATAGCGGCTTTAACAGCAGGGGCAAACTCAAACAGCATATTTCTGCCCAATTTGGATTTTGATTAATTAGAGACTACCTGCTTTGGTCAACCAAGTTAACCGTATTTATACGGATAGAATTCTTTGAGAAATAAAATATGATATTATAACCAAAAAATATAAAAGCTAACTAATAATATGAATAAAGCGCAGGTTGGAACTGAGACAGTCGATCTTTTGTCGCGCATCACTGGACAAAAGCTTACTGAACGTCATCTCACTCCGCCTGTAATTTTTCTAGCTGCTTTGGTAACGCTTCTGTTAGGCGTAATCTATGTAGATGGTGTAGTGACAGCGCAGGAAAAGCAACGGCTGCAAGCCACTCTCAACAGATTTGTTCCTACAGAGGGTAACGTGCGTCAATTAATACAGCTAATGTTGAAGGGAGCCGGACAGCTACAGATTTACAAAAAATCCAGTGAGTTAGTGATCCTGATGGCTCCGCTTACTGCACCACAAAGGCTGTTGCTGCTTGGCTTTGGCTATCAAATGTCAGCCGCAGACGGAGACATGGACGCTCGCGAGAAAAAGTATTTGCAGGTCATCGCCAATAATTTAAAAGTTGACCCTCGATACTTAGCAGTCTTAGAAGCTAGCTTCAGTCATCAAGGAGTCGTGGAACCAAATGCTTTAGAAGAGGTACAATCTCTACTCGACCCTGCTCGGTTCCAAGAACTAGATACTATATTTTTGGAGGCTGCTAGCGAACTGCTGGCAGTTCTACCTACTAAACCAGAACCCAAAGCGACTCAACAAAAGCGTTCTTTTTCTTACGAACAACTAAAAGAATTCCAAAAATCGCGAGAGCAAATAGACAATTTATGTCATCAGTTTTATCAAATAATTAAAGATTGTGTAGATAATGAGTTTCTACCTTACACTCTTCCAGATGAGATAGGAAAAATATCTCATAAATTACAATCTCAACGCTTCCGAGTAGCAGTTATCGGAGAGTTTAGCCAAGGCAAATCAACTTTATTGAATGCTCTGCTTGGTGAAGAGATTCAACCTGTAAGGGCGATTCCCTGTAGCGGTACGGTGACAGTCCTCAGATATGGAGCGCAAAAACGGGTAATTTGCTGCTATAAAGATGGACGTAAAGAAGACATTCCATTTGACCAATATAAAATTAAAGCAGCTATTTCTAAAGAAGCAGCCCTAGAGCATCGCAGCGAGGAGCTTTCAAACTCTAATCTAGACGAAATTATTTTTGAGCATCCTGACTTGGATTTATGCAAAAGCGGTGTAGAAATCATTGATTCACCAGGATTAAACGAACACCCAGAAAGAACTGCTATTACTCAAAAATTGCTTAAGGATACAGACGCAGCTATTTTTCTGACCAATGCTATGCGTCTTTTGCCTGAAAAGGAAAAAGAATTGTTACAGGATGTCAGAAATCAACTGAATGGGGGAAAAGAAGACGAACCTGCCGAAAATTTATTTATAGTAGTTAATTTCATGGATTCCTTGGATGATGAACAAGATCGCCTTGATGTGAGACAGCGACTTGAAAGTTTTGTCAGGGATAAAAATCTACTTGCAGGTAAAAACCGCATTCACTACATTTCGGCTAAGGCTGCATTGAAAGCAATTTTGGAAGGAAAGCAGAATGAATATCTCAAAGACTTTCAGGCTTTCACTAACTCGATCGAGCAATTCCTGACTGTTGAGCGTGGCTCTCTACAAATAAAGAAATTCGTTAGTAAAATTAAAGATTTAATTGACTCAGGGTTAGATGGACTAACTCAAGCGGTAGAAGTTGTAGATGGAAAAATAAAAATTTCTGAAAGTCAAAAGCATGAAATATTAGAAAAAATTGGCGCAGCTAGTGGACGAGATGTGAAAATTCGTTTGTTAGCAGATCAACTGATAGAAAAAGTGTTAGAAGAGGCGGCTGAATCTTGGAATGAGTGGTATGAAGGATTAGGCGACCGGATGATTGAAAGAGCCGAGAGATGGCATTCTGAACATAATCCGGCTTGGAGTCAAGACAAACTGATCAAAGATTATATCAATCAGTTCTCTAGAGATTTGTCAAGAGAAATCGATAATTGGGGAAATCAACAACTTAGAGATGTTATATTAAAGCATAACATTAAAGTTTTAGATGAAAATATTGAACTTGAATTAGAGGAAATACAATCTGAGTTTAGAAATATCGATCACCAAGTAAATACCCATTTTAGCGATCGACTAAAACTGTCCATTAATAGTATCTCAGATGACTTTATGGGCGCTGGTGGTTTGATGGGCGGACTAGGTGTAGGCGGCGCTTTAGCTGCTGGATTATTAGCTTTTACAGGACTTGGTTTGGTTGCTGTAATAGTAGCAAGTGTAGCAGCTGCGATCGCAGGTTCATTAGGATTAGGACTGTTAGATTTTGATGGGCTGAAAAATCAAATTAAAGCCAAAGTTTTAGAATTGGGCTTCCAAAAATTTGATGAGTCAATGGATAAAGTATCTGAAAAGTTTGATGAAATTGTGAATGAAGTTTTTGAAACTAAAATAGAATCAACAACCAAAGTTATTGAACAAGCAATTTCCCTTTATGAAAATCTCCTGGAACAGCAAGAGAAGAATCACCAAGAAACAGTAGAGCAACGTGGAACAGAAAAAGCTTTGATTGCCGAAAAACGTCAGGAAATGCTGCAAATGCAAAAGAGAATAGAAGCAATTTTGGCTTAACTAAATTTAAACTATGTTCAATAACAAAAACCCCCCTTTTTTAGGGGGGAAATTTTTTACCTAATTTATTCTAAACAGATCTCTGCCTTCCCATCTTTCGTAACTCCGACTTTCTCAAAACTTCCAATTTCCGCCGCAAATAACCCAAATTAGGAGACTCACCTCCATATCGCCAACTAACATAAGCTTGCGAAATTTCTTCTATAGCTTCCGCACGTTCGTCTCCATAGTGCTGGCGCGACGCGCTTGCATACTCAAACGGCGTCCAAGCTGGATGTTTTTGCAAACCTTTTTCCGCTAACCATCGCAGCATTTGCTGATAGATACTTTCCATCGGATGCAGCTTTTTCAACCATTTTTGGTAACGCCAATATTGCCAACCATTCCAAGCTAACCAACCCAAAAATCCCAGAACAATTGCAATTAACAATCCCGTAAATAAACCCACCCAACCTTGAGTGAAGAGGGCAAAAAACCATGCGATCGCACCAAATATCCCTGCAATAATTCCCCCAAATACTGTAGTCAGGAAATTATTTACTGGTGAAGGTAACCACCCCGCTACCCACTTCCAAAACTTCTCGATTGCCGTAAAAGTTTGGCTTTCTTCGAGCGAAGGCGGAATCAACGGATGACCGGGAATTGGATCGAAAGCAAACCAACCGTATTTAGGGAAATATACTTCTGTCATCAAATAAGCATCGGTATTTTTGACAACATATAACCCCGTAAAAGGGTTAAATTCCCCAGGCGCAAAACCACCAACCACCCTAGCTGGAATCCCGATCGATCGCAGCATAATCGTATAAACAGTAGTGAAGTGGTCTGCATACCCACCCCTAATTTTCTCTCCCGCAGGACTATTCTTATACCCAAACAGAAAAGCTTCTACCAAATCTTCATTTTCCTTTAAAAAAGGTGGCAGCTTTTCCAGTTTGTAATTAGGGTTTTGCTTCAAGTATTGAGCCAAGTAGAGAGCTTTTTCGTAAGCAGTAGTAATCGGTTTCTTATTCTTAGCTACCTGTTGTTGATTTGCTAAAATTTCCTCCGTCAGTTTCCGCACCTTATCCTTAATAGCAGGCGGAACTTCTAGGTAATATTTGCGAATATTTTTGGGATAGTTGGTAGAAGCTTTATTTAAAAGATTGCGATCGCGATAAGGAACTCCCGAAATAACTGTGTAAGTCAGACCTTCAACTAATGCCGGCCCTCGGATAGTTCCCTCTGGATCTATTGCTATTTTTTCCGCCGGGAAGTAAACTTCTCTGGCAGACGGCATCGCCGGAATTAGATTCGGCAATTCAGAGACAATTGTATAGCTTTGAATTACTTCCTGCGTGCGATTAGCCATTGCCGGCGTCGGTATATAGAATTTATAAGACCAACTGGGACGTTCCAGCATCATCGCTTGGTTGTTACGAGAAATTTCCCAACCTTGACCCGTGTAGCGATCGAATGCCAAAACTCGCCAAAATCCTTCCGCTTGCGATCGCACGCGCATCACCACTTTTGGCTTCAGAAAACCGCGCAAATTTTGGTTAATCGTATCGTTAAAACCGTAATAAAAAGTATCGTCAAGTTCTCCCGCTCCTTTTTCCTTATTCTTTCCCCTACCTGTGCCGCGATCGTCCTGGCCATTACTGTTGTTAGCATAACCCGGATTGCGAATCGATCGCCCGTCGAAATTACCTTTAAACTCAATCGGAGAACTAACTGGAAATGTCCGTATTTGATAACCCGGTACTCTGGGCATAAAAGCAAAAATAGCCAGCCCTATGCCCAGAATTACAAAAAAGTAAAATACTAAAACTTTGCCATTTTTAATCGGAAAAGTTCTTAAATCTTTTAATCTTTCTCTGTTAATTTTTTCCCGATCCAATCCCAATCGCGAGCGGTAATCCAACACCAACACAGGCAGCGCGATCGCGAAAAATGCTAACAGCAATGGTGCAAAAGCCATCGTCTGACTTAGAGTTGCCGCCACCCCCAACAAAATCAGACCAATCACCATCGAATAGCCCAAATCCTTGCGGCGGGGCAAGTCAAAGCTGTGCAAAACTTGTAATTGAATTAGCAGTTGCGCCAAGACAAACCGCGTATCATTGAGAGAGTCCCGGAGATTCGATAGGAAAAAGGCCAAAGCCCACAGCATTCCCATCGCGATCGCAAACTTCACCGGGATATTACGCTTATGGCGGCGATACCAACTCCACGTAGCACCCACAATACTCAGCGGTACAGCCCAAACGCTCAGACTGTCCGCAGTAGCGAAAGTCTCAGCCGCCACATCCGTAGCGATAATGCCCACCACCACCAAAGCCTGCACTAGCACTCGCAGCCAGAGCGACTCTTCCACCTCCGGCGTCGGCATCGCTGCCAACCGTTCCCTAAATTTGGCCAAAATCGGTATATTTCGCAGTTTGTCAACAGTCATTTGTCAAATGTCAGTTGTCAGTTCTCAGTTGTCAGTTGTGAGAAAGCTTGTTTCCCATCCACTACTAACCACTATCTACCATCCGATCGCAATTGACCAACGACCAACTACATTTGACCGAAAAAAGGGGTCTAAAGCCTCCCATCTCAATGGGGATCATCAAAAAATTTTTCCCCATTTCAAGCTCCGCCCCATCATTGCGGAGCCAATCTAAAATCCAAAATCCTCTCATCCAAAATCGGGTAACCGATCGCTAAGAACTAATTACCATCACAGCAAAAATTAAGGGTTTCTGACCCAGTTGCTGAAAATGAACTTCCAACAGGTAGCTGTGGTTGGGTTCCAAATCGAACAATTCCACACTCAAGCAACCCGGATCGGGTCGATGGGTAGAAGCTACTGCTTGACCGCCTCGAAACTTCAAGCTGCCACCGCAAGGAAATTGACCTCGAATCCGTACAGAGGCGATCGATTGCTTGTGTACTTGATATTGTACCTCGAGCGTCAGCACACCGACAGCACTTAGCCACTGTCTTTCTACAGCTAATTGAGATGACGAAACAAGCAACGTCAGAGAACCGAGAATCTGCCGAGCTGCCTGCAATAACAGAACCATTTGCTCGGCCAGCGTTGCTGTTTCGTAACTGCTGGGGAATTTGGTCGCTTCTTGTCGATAATCTACCGTATCCAGACTTTTACGATCGGCAGGCGCTGACACCTTTTGGGCAAATTTGTTCAGCATCTGGGAATGACCGGGGAACAAAACCTCCACCGCACGCACTAATTTAGCCGCCTCGGTTTTTGAGGATTGAACCACTGCCTGACATCGGTCTAACAGTTGGGTAAAAACCTCCGGCGGGATGGCTACTGGCAGATTAAACTTTTGGATCTGAGCCGTCCACAGGTGCGTTGCCGATCCCGAATCCAGCTCTATTTTGGCAGGACGATCCGGTTCGTAGTCACCGATTTCCGTCTCCCAAGGAAATAGGGGAGGGTTATTTTCGATTTCCTTCTTGAGGCGACGTTTGAGAAGTGCCTGGAAACGGTCTCGCACGACAGGAATGTCGCCCGGTTTTTGAGGGGGTTGACGCAAAACCTCCGGAGTAATGGTGCTGGAGAGTGCGGCGTTCAATACTTCTGACTCCAGTAGATCTAAATCTTCTAATTCCCAATCATCTATATCACAATCGCCTAGCTCTAAGCTATGAGTAACCTCTGAAGGAGTTTCTAAATTAGAATTCTCCTTCTCGCTCAACGAGGCTGTCGAGCGATCGAACTCATGGCCCGGAGCCGGGTTGACTCGATCGCTTTGCAGCAACCAGGCGAAGAATTTTTCAGGGAAGGCTTCTATGTCTCTGTTCATCAGTCGATGCACCCGATCCGGACACGAATGAATTACGAAGATCCCAGGCTTTTTCTAGAAGCTTAAACCACTGCTTCTGAATCTGCGTAACCGTCCACCCTAAATTTCGAGATATTTCTCGATCGGACAGTTTTTTTTGTTTCAATTCCAGCAAGCTCAGTTGCTCAGGCTCCAGACTCGCCAGGAAAGTTTGCCATTGCTGGGGGACGAGGCCCAGATTTCTTTCTATATCTGCTTCCAACCACTCATGCACCAGTTCCCACCGATGCAATAGAGCGAAACGAATCAAATGGTATTTAAAACGCTGTTGCAAGTAATCCCGCTGACGCTGGGTTAAACCCATTATCGCTTCAATTTCTTGCGTATTGAGGTCTTGCAGCCGCAGCGCAAAGTAGTCGGCACAATCTTCCTGCTGACGTTCTTGTAAGTAGGCCATCAGCTCGTCAATTACAGACTGGCGCAGCGAATCTTCCTGATTGGGAGCATCTTCTTGAGCCCCCATCACTTGCCGCACTTGCTGCACCAAAGCTTCATCCCAGCTTGCTTCTGATTCTGACGTTCCCCCCTCAGCCGCCTGTTCCATATCCACCGAGGTTTCCGGCGGTTGCTTTTGCACAAACGCTTGTGCCCGCAAAATTACTAGCTGCTGAGTCCGGTTATGCGACAAGCGAATCCGTCGCTTAGCGTAACGCTCTGTAAAAGCCAGAAATTCCGCTAACTCTAACAGAGTTTCCGGTCGATAAGTTGGACTTGTAGGGGCAAGCTGGCACATAGCTCCTTCCCGGCGAAAGGCACTCAATGCTTCCACATAAAATCCCTGTAAGAAATCTTCTATTAAAGTCAGCCGATTTTCATAGATTGATGACGCTCCAGGTGGTGTAATGTAACGATAGACAATCGCACTCAGAGTACTGTGTAATTCTACCCGTCCAGCGGTAGACCCCAGCTTGTAATAGTTGAGGCATTGCTGTAAACGATGACGGGCAAGCTTTGTAGCCCAAGTTTCGACAGCGCCCAGCGCTTGGATGCGCTTACTTTCATTACAAATTCGGGTTACTTCCGTTGCTATACGCGCTGCGACTTCGCGGCAATTTTGCTCTGAAGCACGGGTGGACTGCTTAAGTTCGGCGAACAGCAGCTCAAAGATAGCCTCCACGCTAGCAGATCTCTCCCAAGCTCGTTGTTGTTGAGGCAAGTTTAATTTAGCCCCTACTTAATTTGATTGCGAAGCCCTAGACCACCCATTCAGAAATAGACCGCAGAGATGCTCCCATTTGATTCGCTGGTTAATCACCAGAATTTCTTTTTTCCTCAAAATGCGATTCGATCCAACCGGATCTGAACTATCGTCCAGACCGCTCGCATTTTTTGACAATGCTTCGCTACTACCTTGACCCTAGCACACCCAAATCCGACCGATTGGATCGACAGTTAGATTAAAAAGTAGACGATCGGAGCTTTTGAGCGTGACCTATGGAATTAGATCGACAAATTCAACTTTTAATTGACAATGCACCCCAAGATACTCATACTACCCAGGCCATGCAAGCGATCGCACCAGCTCTCAAGCTGCTGGCTCAGCAATTGCGACACTCCCAGTACTATATTCTCCAGACCGGGGAGCGCGACTGGGTATTGACTGCTTTAAGCAATCGCGCTAACCCAGGTGTGGAAAAACGTGTTATATACGCTTTCCCAACTCTCCAAGATGCCACAGCCGATCGCAATTCGATCGAAGATCCGCAAGTGCTAGCCATACCAGTTCCTGTCACCCATATTTTGTTTCAAATGCTGGCGATGAACACGGTTGATAGTACTGTATTTTTTGAGACGCCAGGAAATCTTTCATCGGGAACTGAATTGCGTCGGGAAGATTTACAAAATTTAATCCAGGCCCATTTGCCGCAAAACCATACAGTACGCCGAAATGCGCCCGGTCATATTCCTCCGGATATAGCCTGAATTGATTTTGGATTTTAGATTTTGGATTTACAGCCAATCTAAAATCTAAAATCTAAAATTCTAGTACAGCCGACTCAAAACATACTCAGCCATATCGCTTAAGGCTTGGCGATACTCAGAGGGCGGTAAATCGGCAAGATACTCAACAGCAGAGCGAGCTTCTCTGGCAGCTAATTCGCGGGCACGCTCAATACCCATACCTTCATTGATTAAAGCGATCGCTTGTTGCAAATCCTCATCCTTACAAAATTCTCGTTCGATCAGCACCTCCAAGTAGGGTTTCTCTTCCAGAGCAAATATGGCCGGCGCAGTCAAATTACCGCTTTTGAGATCCGAACCGGCAGGTTTGCCCAAAACTTCTGTAGAACCAGTGAAATCCAAGATGTCATCAACTACTTGGAACGCCAAACCGATATGACGCCCGTAGCGATATAAATTTTCTGCCATTTCAGCCGAAAGCCCACTTAAGCAAGCCGCTGCTTTGGCACTATTGGCAATCAGGGAGGCAGTTTTGTAGTAACTTTTTTGTAGATAAGCTTCGATCGATAAATTTGTGTCGAAGCTATTCAGCCCTTGCTGAATTTCACCTGCCGCCAAATCCATAATCACCTGCGACAGTAATTTGACAACCTCCAAGTTATCCAAGTTGGCTAAATACCAAGAAGACTGCGCGAAGAGAAAATCTCCCGCCAGTACCGCGATGCGATTGCCAAACAGGTTGTGTACTGTAGGCACCCCGCGACGAACTTCCGATTCGTCCACTACATCATCGTGTACTAGGCTAGCTGTGTGAATCATTTCCGTAATCTCGGCCAACCGTCTATGACGGGGAGTAATTTCCCCATCTGGCATTGTCGCCCGCGAAATCAGAAGCACAATCGCAGGTCTGAGGCGTTTTCCCCCTGCTCCAAACAAATGTTCTGCTGCGGCAGACAGGATAGGGTGACGCTTACCAACTAGCTGTTTCAAGTTCTCCGACAGCAAACGTAGGTCTGCTTCAACAGGCGAAAAGAGGGAGGTAGTTGAGGTCATGGGTCTGCCGATTCAGGCGTTGTGGATTGTCAAGAAATTTAACATATTCTCTCCTCATTTTAAGCGAACCCTCCCGTAGATGAAATAAGGGCTGGAGATAATTGGCCGATTTCTGTCCCAGAAATGGGTTATGGCTGCGTCGCTGAGAGCGCGAGTCGGTAACTGGCTCAATTTTGGCAAGCTGCCGAGCGGCTGATGACCAAGCTCTTGCAAAATTGTGTAGAATTTTTAAGTATTTTCCTCACAAAGCTCGAAAAGCCAGAAAGCTTGTGATACTCTAGATATTAAGGATTTCAAAAAATTCAACAAAGTTCGGCTCTATTCTTCCAGTCTGGCCATAGGCTTGACAGCGAAGAGTGCCGAGACAGGGTACAACGAAAACGCCTGCAAGTGGTTACCTTGCTTGACAAGGACATACGATCTTGGCGAAAAGTTTCCCAGTCCGAAAAGGAGTACGTGTTGTCGCCGATACGGACTTCCAAAACTGCCATATGCGTAGTGGATAAAACCACAATCGGGGAAAAAAACTGGCGGAAAAACCACCTGTCAGGCTGATCGGACATAGCTCTGAGTGTAGGCTTAGTCTACACAAATGCCTCCTTTCTAGCTTTCAGTCGTGGGGCTCTGACAAAGTTACTCCAAGGCAACTGAAAGTTGCCGAACATCTCTGGAAGCCCAGAGACACTAAATATTTAAAGGGAAAAGTAGCTGCACTCTTGGTTGCTGCTATCACCGATAATTATCAAGAGACGGAAATTTAATCCAAAGCAGCCTCTAGGCGTGGTGACAATAAATTATTGAGAGCCACCTAGAGAGAAACAGCTATGGTATGAAGTCTCGCTAAGCCTGTGTCTATATGTGGAGGCATTAATGTCTCTAACTCTTCCAATCGGAAGATAATCGTCAAAGCGATTGCTTTGCAAATGTTTGCTGAGAAAAATTATTCCTATCTGATTTGAAGTTCCTCCTCTTTACTCCTAATTCCATTATGGTTTACCCCGATATGCCTCTGATGATTCCCCTTCTGGCCACAGGCTATCTATTAGCGATTTACGTATTGTTGATCCTCGTGCAGCGGTCAGGAGTTTGGCGACGTCCGGAGGGTTAACCAAAAGCAAACCTGACCCTTTTATCAGTTTCATTCCAACGATTCCAGCGGTACTTGCTGTAACGGCACAGACACAGGCAAGCAAACCTGTTCGACAAGTGGCCTGCAACCCAGCCATTGTACTGACAATTGTGCAAATTGATTTGGCTCCCCGCTAACGCAGAAACGTGTAGGTTGCGGTGGAGCCATACTTCTCATTCCTAAAATATCCAGTTCTTGAGCTGCGGCAGCGACAACGTGTACTGCCGGATCTACTGTACGTACCGAACGGGGTAAAATGGCACGCAAAACGGGTGCTAAATGGGGATAGTGGGTACAGCCGTACACCAGCGTATCAATTTGCTGCTCTAATAAAGGAGCCAGGTATTCCTTGGCCACCTCATATGTGTAAGGGTCATTAATGCGGTTTTGCTCGATTAGAGGTACAAATGCCGGACAACCAACTTGCCAGACTTGAACGTTTGGGTCAATTTCTTGGATAGCGTGACGGTACGCGCTACTAGCCGCAGTAGCAGGGGTAGCAATAACGCCAATCCGCTTGCCCATACTTACGGCAGCCCGAGCGCCGGGAAGAATAACCCCTAATATCGGGAAATTGAACTCAGATCTTACAATTTCTAGCGCCAGAGCGGAACTGGTATTGCAAGCCATAATGACCATTTTGATGCCTTGGACAGACATCCAGTTGAGAATCTCGCGCACAAACTGCAAAATTTCTGCCTGAGTGCGGTTACCATACGGCAATCGCGCTGTATCTCCGAAGTAAAGAATCGATTCATTAGGCAGTTGTCGATAAAGTTCTCTTAACACAGTGAGACCGCCAACGCCGCTATCAAAAACTCCTATTTTATCTGTTGTCATTTGTCCTTTGCCAGCTATCAGTTGTCTTTCTTAAGTGGTTAGGGGTCAAAAGTCAGCAGTTTATTGCTAGTTACTAATGACTTTTGACCGGAGATCGATTAGTAACTTTGTTGTAGGTATTGGAGAATACCACGAGCGATCGCCTCTGCCATTCGCCTCTGGTAAGCTGGGGAAGCCAGCCTGGGAGCATCTTGTGCCCCTGTTACAAAACCAACTTCCACCAAAACCGCAGGCATGGGATTGTGCCTAAGAACGTAAAATCTGGCCTGTCGCACCCTCCGATCTGGAATATCTATATTCTGGAGGATGCTATTGTGGATAGTCCGAGCTAGTCGTTCGCTTTCGCTACTGCCGTAATAGTAGGTCTCCAGTCCGCTAATATCGGGACGGGTCATATCGATCGCATTGGCGTGGATGCTAACAAATAAGTCCGCATTCTCCCGCCTAGCCATTTGTACTCTGGGTGCAAGGTCAACGAAGTAGTCATCGTTCCGGGTCATCACGACCTGAATACCCTGTCGTTGGAGCAACCTCGCCACTTCTTGCGATATAGGCAAGATCACGTCTTTCTCTTGCAATCCACCAATACCGATCGCACCCGCATCTTTTCCACCGTGTCCCGGATCTATCATCACTAAAACTCTGCCATCGCGAGGACGAGGGCGCTCATTTCTGGGATAATCTGGAACTGAGTCCGGCACAGAAAAAGTAGTGCGGTTGGGAGGCGGAACGACAATTTCCCGCCTTGAGCCTCGTAAGGGCAGAGCCAAGAGTTGAGGTGAAGGTTGATTGATTTCGCCAATCTGCACCCCAGAGGCAGGTAACACCAGAACTACAACTGTGGAAGGGTCTTGCTGGCGCAGCCGCACCCGCAACACCGGACTGTTTGCATTTGATTCCGGTTCCCTCACCCGCTCGGCTAGTTTAGCGGCAGGAATAGTGATGCGGTAAGCACCAGACGATTGATCCCAGCCACTTGTGTAAGTAAACGGCTGATTTGCTCTGACTAAAAGTTGATTGCCGCTCACTTCCACAGATTGGACGGTGGCGAGTCGATCGTCACTCCTGCGCTCGGATGATGACTCCTGCCCCAGTGTCGGTAACACTACAATTCCACCTAAATTGCTGATCCGAGCCTGCCAATCCGGGCTGTCTTTGTCCACCCGCAAAGTCAGGCGGGCGATCGGTGGTGTGTTTTGTACTTGACTGATCTGAATCCTGCTGACGCCATTACGGTTTACCGATAAGTCTTTTAACGTCAGTTCGGAAGACAAAGCTGCGCCTTCGAGGTAAATATCGATCGTGTCCCGATCTCCACTTCGCCTCACCTTCACCTCTGGGTTGGGACCGGAGGTGCGGATAAAAAAACCATCGGGCGTTACCTGTACATCCTGGATTTGAGCCACTGAATCAGACGTCGCAGATGCCGTGGCTTCCGGCGAACCAAGAGAAACAGAAGCACTGCTCGTTTGCTCGTCCGAGCGAATCGGGGTTGGCAGCTGCACCAACCACTGCCTGGGCGAAATTCCCTGGAATTTTACCTGCTGTGGGTCTAGCGTGTAACCTGGGCTTAATTCAATCACCAGACGAGTCGTTTGAGGATCTAACTGCCCCACCCGCAACTGTCGCATTGCCCCCCTCAGTTGCTGATTTATCGTCGGGCGCACGAAAGCGGTACCGGGCAAATCGATCACCAAACGTGTGGGATTGAAAAGCAATTGCGCTTTCGGTTGAACGCTACTGTCCGTTGTGAAGACCAACCGATTTCGATCGGCATCAAAACGCCACGATTGCAGTCTGCCCGCCAAGGCTGGAGAGGACAGTAGAACTAGGCTCAAAAATGTACTGGGTAGTAGCCAGTGAAATTTCACTATTGTTTCTCCTGATTTTCGTAGCCCAGCGGCATAAATTTTCCCAGCTGGTTAAGGATTATACTTTGGGTTATGCGTCTGGGTTCGAGTACCCTTGGGTATAAATACACAGTTTGAGGCTGCGTTGAACAATACCACAACTTAACCTCTGCACGCGCCGCCAAGTACAAGTCAGCAAGTATGGCAAAATGGGTAATCTTTTTTGGCGAAATATTGCGAATAATTATCCTGAGCATACCAGCGAATATTGTCGCCTATAGCCTAAGTCTTCCCATATCTGGTAAGGGTTCCCCCAGACGGGCGCGATCGCACACAAATAGGGCGAAGCCCTCATGGAGATGAAAACCAATTGGCCGAACATTTGACACCCATAAGCTCTTTAACTTAAAGACCCAGCAATTACTGCGCTCCTACTTATCCTCACACCTTATGCAGTTGATACACCCTATGCTACCGGGAGCCTACTTGGGTAGGCCAGATCTGCGAGTGGTAATGACTGCCCTTGAATAGAACTTTTTTTCACTTGCATAATCCTGGCATCCGGACTTAACGATCCCAGACTTGTTCCCCAACCACCAGTTTCGCAGAACAGGGGTTTCCCGGATCGGGAGCCCTAAGTCTCTTTCATTTTTTACTTTTGACTGTTTCTGACTTTTGAGTGCTGATTCCTGACTTCGCTGCCAAGGCGTAAGTTTCACCTTCTAAAACAGACTGATCTGACTCAACTGCACTTTCAGGTTCTCAAAACACCAACTCAGGTTCGCGGAATCGTACTGACACCGATCGCCAAAAGCTTAACTTGAGGGTTGACCAAATCCCGTCCAGCCAGTCACAACCTTACCAATAATAGCGATCGCAATCAAGAAAATGGCAATTGCCAACAAAGTAGAAAACCTACGCCCATTGGACGGTAAGGCGTAGGTAATGTACTCTGTCAATTTGCCACTGACAAAAGCAAATCTTTCTTTAGGTACTGGCGGGGCGATCGCCACCAGTTTAAAATTCCTCTGGTCTGTAGCTATCCATTTGGCCGGCCTCGTTATCTTGTTTGGAACCTAAAAGATCGATCTGATCTACCCGGATCGCAGGTGACGAGCGATTGGCACCCGTAGCGCTATCGCGCCAGGTATCGATCTTCAACGAACCTTTGACACCAATCAAGCTGCCCTTACGCACATAGTTAGCAGCTATTTCTGCTGTCTTCCCCCAGAGTTCCAAATTGAACCAGTCCGTTTGCTTGCCATCGCGAGACCAGTGATTAACTGCCAGAGTCAACCGACACTTAACGCTACCGGACTGTTACAGTCGATAAGTAAGTCGCCTTGCTTACCTCTGCTTCAAAACCGTGCGTGCAGCTTTCACCGCACACGGCTCCTCAATAACTCAGCTAGTAACGGTACCTCCGCTCCAATGGTGTTATGACAGCTACATTAAGTGGTGTGGGATGTTGGCTGAGACGATCGCTCCAGTACTGGAAGTCGCCATCATAAGGGCTTCTTCCACCTTTAACTTTGACGTAGATTTCAATCTTTGTATCCCGATATCTTTCTAGGATATATCGATTGTCTGAAGTCATGAACCGCCAGCCTAACCCTCTGTTGACTCCCCAGTAATGCGAGACTAGCTTTGTATTGTTCCGTCCTTTGCTTCTTCGGCGTTTAGCCCAAGCAAACAACTTCTGATACATCGCATTATCCATGTACTTGTAAGTGCGACTGTTCGCCACTGTAGAGTAATATGCTGCCCATCTTACAATTACAGAATTGAGAGCATTAATTACTTCTGTCTGACTGGATTTACAATTTTTGGCAAGCAATTCGTCCAGGCTTGCCAAGTGGCGATCGATCGCTTCTTTACTGGGTTTAATGAGCGTTTTATGCCCTCGTTTGCTTTTGGTTTCGCCGTCCAAACCGCTTTGTTTAGCACTGCACGGGTATTGTCTGACATTGAATCCCAGAAAATCAAACCCTACATTTCCATCATATTTTTTGAAAGTATGGGTAATTAGGGTTTGAGATTGTTTAAGGGCTAACCCCATCTCCATCAACCATTCTTCTATTAGCTGTTTGGCTTCCAGAACTACTTCCAAGCATTCATCCATGAGGACAAAATCATCGGCATATCGAACTAATGTCACTTTTCGGTTCCGATCGTTTGCGATCCTATTGATGAATTTTTTTTGTAGCATATCTTCCAAACCGTGAAGGGCAATGTTTGCCAGCAAGGGAGATATTATCGCTCCCTGTAAGCTTTCTTCATCTGTCGGAAATACTTCCTTACCATTCATAATCCCAGATTTGAGCCATGCTTTAATCTGTCGTCTGAATGTCGGAGTAGTTTGCAGCTTGGAGAGTAGTTTTTCATGGTCAATCCGGTCAAAGCGCTTCTCTATACGCGCATCTAAAACATATTTTGGTTGTTGAACAATACTGTTATAGATGGCGGCTATAGCATCGTGGTATGACCGTCCGGGCCTAAAACCATAACTGTTTGGCTCAAAGCGAGCCTCCCATTCTGGTTCTAGCGCCAGTTTTAATAGGGCTTGCTTTGCTCGTTCTGCGATCGTTAGTATACCAAGCGGTTTTTTCTCATCCTTTCCGAGTTGGCGAATCAATACCCGTCTAGCTGATTGAGATTTGTCATTGAATCGCAGCTTTTTGGCTAAGTTAATTTTCTGGTGATTGGTTAGTTTAGCTAAACCACCCAAACCAAACATATTCTTTTCCCAGTTATTCTGCGTGACTCTTCTGATTGCTACCAACTTGGCATACCAAGATTTAGTCAACAGCCTTTGTAGAGAGCGAACTGTCTTTACATCACCACGAATAGAGGCTCGATAGATTCTCTTTTGGAGCTTGAAAACTTGTCGCTGGACTTTTGCCCAGTCGATCGTTTCCCATCCATACATCGGCTTTATCGCCGTGTTCATGACTTGTTTACTCCTACTAAAATTATCCATCTCTGAGTTATCGTGGCTCTGTCAGCATATCCTTTGGCTTTCCCAAAGGCATTGGCTTGAGAGCCAATCCCTCTCGCCAATTTCATGCGGTTGACTACCTACTCAAGATTCGACCTTTCTTGAGAGAAATTGGCGAGTTATCCCGTTCCTAGCTCCTGCGATTGCGATGGGGTTAGAGTCTTACTATCCGCCGGGTTTGTTGGGGATGCTCTAGGTCAAATTTCGGGTTGCCTAGCCCTTATCCTTGCCTTTTGGCTCAGCCAATAACCTGTGTAGGCTGTTGTAAATTACGACGGCTCAAGCGTAAGTTCAGATGGCCTTACTCGTACCCATCTCTGCTATTAGGGATTCTCTGTCAGGTTCAAAGTTACCTCTTTTTGCACCCCGCTTCACCGAGAAAGATAGTCAGTCCTCCCGGTGGGAGTGTTGCATCTCCTGGCATCTAGGAGGAGGGAATTGGCTTCTAAAAATATTGCTATTCATTAACTTCCAGCTAACATTTTTGAGAAATCGCACCCTCTCAGGAGCTAAGTTGTCAAGGTTCGGTAGGCATTCCTACTTATTCTTGCGAGCGATACCCAATCTGGGGATTGGTTTCTCACTCAACGGGTCGCACCGAAATACTTCACATCGGGGTCTTGACCAACACGGCCTACTAAGCTAACGACATTGAGATTGAGAGTCATAATTGTTTATCAGTACAGCTGTACTCATTTACGGTGTATCTACTTTAGCGAATTGACGGTAGCATACAGATTTAAATTGTTGCTGGTACAAGAATTATCCTGCTTGACTAGACGCCGGATAGAAAACGTAATAAAATCCAGCACGGTTGGGTTACAGTCGTACACAAAAGCATCTCTCTTTGGGGGCCAAGAAGCGCGTGGGTTTTTTCAATCGCTTACCTTTATCTCGCGACATGGGTATCGACCTCGGTACCGCTAACACACTGGTTTATGTATCTGGGAAGGGTATTGTTCTTCAAGAACCTTCTGTAGTGGCCATTGATAAAGATACGATGGAGCCGCTAGCAGTGGGCGAAGAGGCGAAAAAAATGCTGGGCCGCTGTCCTGGCAATGTAGTTGCTCTTCGTCCCTTACGGGATGGCGTGATTGCCGATTTCGATACCGCAGAGCTAATGCTGAAAGCATTTATCCGGCGGGTGAACGAAGGAAGAGCTTTAGTTTCACCAAGAATTGTGATTGGCATTCCCAGTGGCGTAACTGGAGTAGAACGGCGAGCTGTTATGGATGCAGCGCTTCAAGCCGGTGCGAGGGATGTCCGTTTGATTGACGAACCGGTAGCGGCAGCTATTGGTGCTGGACTACCTGTAGCGGAACCTACGGGTAATATGATTATCGACATTGGCGGCGGTACAACAGAAGTAGCTGTTTTGAGCTTGCAGGGTACTGTGATCAGCGAATCGGTAAGGGTCGCTGGCGACGAGCTGAATGATTCGATCGTTCAGTACATGAAAAAAGTTCACAATCTGGTAGTAGGGGAACGCACTGCTGAGGAAATTAAGATTCAGATTGCCTCTGCTTACCCAACAAATGCTGATGAAGACCAAATTATGGAAGTCCGAGGTTTACATCTACTTTCGGGTCTGCCGCGAACTGTGACAATTAAAGGGCCGGAAATCCGCGAAAGTATGTCGGAACCTCTGGCTGTGATTGTTGATGCTGTTAAGCGTACTTTGGAGCGCACTCCTCCGGAACTGGCAGCTGATATTATCGATCGCGGTATCATGCTGGCAGGGGGCGGTGCCTTACTGAAAGGTTTGGATACTTTGATCAGCCACGAAACCGGCATTGTCGTACACGTGGCAGCAGATCCCTTGAGTTGTGTTGTTTTGGGCACAGGTCGAGTGTTAGAAAATATCAAGCAGCTGGATAGAGTATTCAGCGGTCGCTCTCGCAACCTGTAACTTTCAATACAATCTAAAATTTGAAGGCCGGAATTTAAAATAAATTCTGAGTCACTACACTTGACTGCGAACTTTTATTCCATAAACTCGTTGAATGTACACGCTACGTCGCTGGTGGGATCGTAATTGGTTACAAATGACCCTGGTTGGAACAGTTCTCACAGCTGCCTGGATCGTCAAACAAACTCAGGGTGCAGCAATTTTTGAGACTTACCAATTGGTGACCCGTCCTTTCCAATCCAATCCGCCGAAAGCAGAAATTCTGGCAGATGCCAAAAGTTTGGAACTGCAAGCGCGGTTAGAAGAAGCCCAAAGTCAAAATCGCAAACTGCAAGAGCTTTTGGGATATGTATCTGCCCAAAAATCGAAAGGGATTGTAGCTCCTGTGGTTGGTCGAAGTGCGGATGCCTGGTGGCAACAGATTACTGTGGGCCGGGGCTCTCAAGCGGGAATAAAACAAGGCTATATTGTCACATCTACCGGCGGTTTGGTAGGCCGGGTGATCGGTGTGACTAAAAATACTAGCCAGGTGTTATTAATTAGCGATGCCAGCAGTCGTGTTGGCGTTAGTATCAGCCGCAGTCGCTATATGGGTGTAATGCGCGGTCAGTCAGGAGACCGAGCGGTAATTCAATTCTTTGAAAGAGTTCCAGATGTCCGCAAAGGTGATGTGGTCGCTACCTCATCAGTAAGTCAGTTTCCGTCAGGTGTGCCTGTGGGACGTGTGGAATCGGTGAATCTCAGCCAAAGCCCCGCTCCTGAAGCTACGATCGTACTTTCAGCACCCACAAGTTACTTGGAGTGGGTGGTTATTTATCCAAGTGATTGATAATATATTTTGTCGATCGATCGCCTTTACAAGGGATAGAAAAACATAGAAAATTACCTGAAAATACGGGTCGATCCCACAAAAAAATGACAAGTGGCCGATAAGCAATAACCAATGACCAGTTACCGCTCTTCATCTCAAAAATATCATCGCTGGCTTGATATCTCTAAATGGCATCCCACCAACCGTAAAGTTATCAATGCGCTCGTCACTCTTGGCTCAGTTTTATTGTGTTTGCTTTTCTTGCTGGCTCGATTACCGGGAATGGAATTATTGGGATTCGGGCCTGATTGGTTGTTGATTTGGGTGGTTGCTTGGAGCGTAAAGCGCAGTCCCATATCAGGAGCGATCGCAGGTGTGTGTTTGGGGCTGATTCAAGATGGGATGACGGCACCTTATCCTTCTCATGCAATTAGTCTCGCTTGTGCGGGAATTTTGACCGCTTGCCTTAAAAAACAACGATATGTGGAAGAAGATTTTATTTCGGTGGCGTTAATTGTTTTTGGCATGGCGATACTGTTAGAAACGGTTTTTGCGCTTCAGTTCACAACTATGAGCGATCGCAATATGGCTGAAGTTTGGACGGAACATCAGCGCATTGCGCTGGCATCAGCTATTCTAAGCAGTCTCTGGGCTCCAGTTCTTTACTATCCGCTCAATCGTTGGTGGAAAAAAGTAAACTGGCAGGAGTCGTAGTTAAAGGTTCGCTGTTCGTAGTTCGCGACAAAGCAGGAAAGAAGACAAATATCTAGGCTATGAACTATGAACAATGAAGAATTCGATCGGGCGATGATGCTGAGATGCTTGGAACTGGCTCGTTTAGCTCTAGGACAAACTGCGCCCAATCCTTTGGTTGGTTCGGTAATTGTCAGAGCAGGTGAGATTGTCGGGGAAGGGTATCATCCGGGAGCGGGTCATCCTCACGCCGAAATTTTTGCGCTCAGGCAAGCAGGCGAACTGGCTAAAGGTGCGACTCTGTATGTTAATTTGGAGCCGTGCAATCACTACGGACGGACGCCGCCTTGTTCGGAAGCGTTGATCGCAGCTGGGGTGGGTAAGGTGGTGGTGGGTACGATCGATCCCGATCCGCGAGTGTCTGGGGGCGGAATCGAGCGTTTGCGATCGGCTGGTATTGAAGTGGTAGTGGGAATCGAAGCGGATGCTTGTCGCCAACTGAATGAAGCTTTTATACATCGCGTTCTGTATCGCCGCCCTTTTGGAATTTTGAAATTTGCTACGACCGTGGATGGTAAAATTGCCACGACCACCGGCGACAGTGTTTGGATAACGGACACAAATGCTCGCACCCAGGTACACAAGCTGCGGGCTGCTTGCGATGCTGTAATTGTGGGTGGCAATACGGTTCGTCGAGACAATCCCCACTTAACTACTCATCAAACAGAGGGGCACAATCCTTTGCGAGTTGTGATGAGTCGAACGCTGAATTTGCCGGAGCAAGCTTACCTATGGCAGACGGCAGAAGCTGCTACTTTGGTTTTGACTGCAAAAGGAGCTAATCCAGATTTTCAGCAGTTTCTGCTCAAACGCGGTGTGGAGGTGGTGGAATTGGATTCGCTCAGACCTGCGATCGCCCTGTCATACTTGTATGAGCGGGGTTTACTTTCGGTGTTGTGGGAATGTGGAGGTACTTTGGCTGCACGAGCGATCGCAGAAGGAACCGTACAAAAAATTTTGGCTTTTATTGCCCCTAAAATCGTTGGTGGCACTTCTGCGCCAACACCTGTGGCAGATCTGGGATTCACTAAAATGAGCCAAGCGCTTACTTTAGAACGAGTCAGCTGGCAAACTGTCGGTCAAGATTGCTTGATGGAAGGTTATTTACCTGCACAGATATGGGCAAATGTTTGATCTAGAGTGGAGACATTCTGGGAACTGGCAAATCGAAGTTGAGGACTAAAGAAGAATATACAATAGCCTCGACGCTCGATGCCCTATGGCTTAAGTTCCCGGATTGAAAATACCAATCTAGGTAGGAAGTGCAATAGACTAACAAAAGCACAAAAAAAATGCTAGAACTTACTTTTTTAAGCTTGTTTGTCGGTAGTCTTGGTTTCCAGGCAACAGCTATTGGGGGATGGATGCGCTGGTATCAAGCGGCGGTGGTGCAAGAAGAGGAACAGGAGGAAGAAATTTTGACCCGTTACGAATCCAAGGCAAATGCTGAGGCAGAAGTGCCTGGGCAACCGAACGGTTCCGCACAAGGGTTATCCCGCGAGCTGCGTTTGGCAGGGTGGGAATTTAAAATTGTGCGAGCTAACCGGGATCTGTTTCGCGACCCGGTTGTGTTTCAGCGTTTATGCGATGAAGAGGGGGAAGCTGGTTGGATTTTACTGGAAAAGCTGGACGATCGCCGGGTGCGATTTAAGCGACCTGTGGCGTTGCGGGATCTGATTAAGCCGGAACGTTTGAAGTTCGATCCCTACAGATGTTATTATGGTTCGTCGTCAAGACCGCTGATGTGGTTGGGTGCGATCGCCGCTCTGACAGCAATTATTTTACCTGCTTATCTGGGCTATGCTTTGGTGGCCAGTACTCTGAAACAATCGACAGTGAATCCCTCTGCTGTTCAAGAGCAAATTTCGCCAGAGGGGACGCCAGAACCGTCGCCGCGAGATTAGTCTGTTGTTAGTCTTGGTAAAAATGCCGATCGCTAATGACCGTAACTAATTAATACAAAAATTCACTGTCACCTGAACCGTGCAGGAAGCCCCTGGCTTTAGACATGGGGATGAATGCACCTGGCGATTTTAATCGCCGTCAAGTACCGGGCTTCCACTTCTGATTTTCAATATA
>NZ_JACJPW010000091.1 GCF_014696265.1 Aerosakkonema funiforme FACHB-1375
CTCTGCCTGGGTGGAGAAATCCCTCCAAGTAAGCCGAGTCGTGGAAAGAGGAAGCCCAAAGAGCGATCTTTGGAATCCTCGTACCTTTAGGTCGAGGAGGATGTCAAGAAAATGAATAACAAAAAAGCGATCGCAACACCACCCGAAAGACAGGCGACAATGCAACTGCACGACGATCGTAGACTCGCGTGGTCGGAATGGGGACTTGTTGAGGGTATTCCAGTTTTGTTTTGCACTGGGGCGGGAATGAGCGGTTGGCTTGGTTTTGGGGCGAACGATATTCCAAATCTCGGTCTGAAATTGATTGCGATTGACCGACCTGGCTTAGGTTTGTCTGACCCTCACCCGAATAAAACTTTGTCTTCTTGGGTGGATGATATAGGAGAGTTTATTCAGTCCGAGGATCTCCATGATGTTCTCGCTGTGGGTTTTTCTCAAGGCGCACCATTCACCTTTGCTTTAGCAGCGGGGGGTCTAGTGAAAGCGATCGCAATTGTGTCGGGACAGGATGAACTTTCTCATCCCAGCCTCTTACCGCTTTTGCATCCCGATGTAAAAGGTACGATTCTTGCTATCCAACAAGATCCTGTAGGATTTGAGCAACGCTTTTCTCAGATGGCTACAGCTGATGGTTTGTGGCAGTTAATTATCGGGATGAGTGCAGAATGCGATCGCGTATTATATGAGAGTGACACCTTTAGCCAAGCGTTTAGGCGATCGTTGCAGGAAGGTTTCTCACAGGGCGCTCAAGGATATGTACGGGATCTCCTTAATGCGCTCAGTTCTTGGCAGATAAAATTGGAAGAGATCGCTGTTCCCGTCGATCTGTGGTATGGCGGTTTGGATACGAGTACCGTTCATTCCCCTGATTTTGGCGCAACCTTGGCGAAACGGCTACCTTTTGCAGAGCGTATTTTCCAGCCGGAAGAAGGTGGATCGATTCTGTGGACTCAATCTTGGCATATTCTGTCAAAACTGAAATCTCATTTGTCGATCGCATAAGATCGGCTTCATCTTATCAGAACACAGGAAATTAATCATCATTGTGACATTTGGGCAAAATGCTCTCGCAGCAAGTCGTGGATGAAGCGATAACGTCCGCCAATTCGTTGTAGGAAAAGTCGCTCTGAGGCGTAGTTGAGGAATTTGGCATAGTTCCAGGAAAAAAGGTCAAACAAAATCGGGATGGGTTGTTTCTCGTTTTCTGTTGCTTCCGCGCACAAATCTTTTGCCAAATCGAGCAGCGTTGTGGTTTTGCCAGCACCAGGTTCACCTAAAATCAGTAACTTGCCCTCTTTGCGCTTAAAAACATCAATAATTGTTTCGTCTGCGGGATGGACATCTTGCCCATTATCGGCTTTTCCTAAGAATTGCGACATCAACTTAGCTGGCAATTCAATCCAGTTAATCAACTGTCGTTTGTCTGGATTGACTGCCGAAATAGAACTTGCCCCGACATGATGCGGTAACTCTCTCGTCGCCAAGTCAATCATTTTTTGATTGTGCAGAGAAACTTCCAGCCGCTGCGCCACTTCATCCCGGACAGCTTCTAGCAGCTGTTTGCGAGGCGACGGAGTTTCGGCTTTCTCCCTGGTGATAAGCAAGAATATTGTTAGCAGCGAGTAGGCATAGCCCAGAACGAGAAAATAGGTTTGGTCATCTGCTGAGGTAGCACCGCTTGACCAGTTTACCAGGGCTGCCATTAAGCTACACCCCGCACCCAGTACCAAAATTAACCACTTGCGCCGCGATGAATTGCCTGGTTTACCCCATTCGTTAATCAAAAGACCCGCAATAATGGCAAGTAACCCATTCAGTAGCCATAGGGATAGTTGGGAGGGTTCTGGAATTGGCATATTGGAAAAAAGGTATAGATTGCTGAAATGCCGAAGGCAGCAGAGTATCAATTGCTAATCTAGCAGGGTGAAAAGTACCAAGCCTGGAGAATAGAATAGTATCTTTCGTCTCTATGACTGGCTGTGCTAACCTGTTGAGACTCGATCGCTGATACACTTGTACTTCCATACCTACCAGCGCCTATGGTTCATATCAAGCGCCTGGAACTGACTCACTTCAAATCTTTCGGCGGTACTGTCCAGATTCCCGTGCTGCCAGGGTTTACAGTAGTTACTGGGCCAAATGGATCGGGAAAATCGAATATTTTGGATGCGCTGCTGTTTTGTCTGGGACTCGCCAGTTCCAGGGGTATGCGTGCGGAACGCCTCCCGGATTTGGTTAACCAAAACCAAATGCAGCGCGGTGCTGCGGAAGCTATTGTTACGGTGACGTTCGATTTGAGCGATGAAGCGGGATTGGGAGAGGATATTACGGAAGATGGAAATTCTACCCCCGACGCCTCCCCGTTCGACGGGGATGGGAATGAAGCGAATGGAAATGAAACAGTAGCACAAAATGGCGCATCTGTTCCGCTTGCGGAAACACAAGAACAGCAAGAAAATCCCAAATCCAAAATCCCAAATCCCAAATCGAAGGAATGGAGTGTTACCCGTAGGTTGCGCGTTACCAAGCAAGGCAGTTACACTTCGACTTATTACATTAACGGTCAAACTTGTACTGTTGGGGAACTGCACGAACAATTAGAACGCTTGCGGATTTATCCAGAAGGCTACAATGTCGTGTTGCAAGGGGATGTGACCAGCATTATTTCGATGAATTCGCGGGAACGTCGCGAGATTATTGATGAGTTGGCTGGGGTGGCGGCTTTCGATCGCAAAATTTCCCAGGCGAAGGAAACTCTGGAGACGGTGCGGGAAAAGGAAGATAGCTGTCGGATTGTGGAAAAGGAATTAGTTGCACAGCGCGATCGTCTTTCTCAAGATCGTATTAAAGCAGAAAAATACCAAAAACTTCGCGGCGAACTTCAGGAAAAAGAAAAGTGGGAAATTGTCTTGGCTTGGCGTTCTCTGCAACAACAGGAATGGCATCTCCGGGAATCCATCGAAGCAGGCGATCGCAATTTTCATCAACTTAACGAACAACTAAATAATCTGAACTTACAAATTGAGCGAACTACAGCGCAACTGGAAGATTTGAACGCTCGCGTTAAAGCTTTGGGAGAAGAGGAATTACTATCTTTGCAATCTGTTCTCGCTACTCAACAAGCGGAACAGCGTCAGCTAGAACGTCAAGTAAAGGAACTGAAAACATCTGCCCAAGAAACGGAAAGGCGATTGCAGGAAACTCATCGCGAAATCGAACAACATCAACAAAGTTTAGAGCAATTAACTCAGTCACAAGAAACTGTGCGAGGACAACTATATTATTTAGCTGCTGCACGGGAGGAAACGCAACAAGCATTAAACCAAAATCGGGAAAATGCGAGTGCGATCGCATCTGCGTCGGAAGCTTGGGTACAGCAACAAACTGCCCTCAGTCGCCAAATCGAAACCATCCTGCAAGCGATCGAACCGCAGCGCACGGAACAAGCGCAACTGCGAGAGCGCTACACTAATTTATGTCGGCAGATAGACGAACAAAGTCAAATATTGCTATCCAGCGAACCGCAACTGACTACCAAACAATCTCTAGCTGCTGATTGGGAAATTCAACTATCAGAATCTTCCCACACAGTTCAATCGTTAGCGCAATCTCTCACAGCAGCAGAACAAGAACTGCAACTTCAGCAAGAAACTCAAAAACGTCTCTTGCAAGAACAACGAGATAAACAACGACAATTAGATAAATTGGAAGCACAAGCGCAAGCTCAACAAGAAGCGCAAGGAACTTACGCGATTCAAGTTATTCAACAATCTGGATTGCCGGGAGTTTGCGGATTGGTTGCCCAATTGGGTAGAGTCGAACCGCGCTTTCAATTAGCACTGGAAACGGCTGCGGGTGCGCGTTTGGGAAATTTAGTAGTAGAAGATGATGGCGTTGCTGCGGCGGGAATTGAACTGATCAAACAAAAACGCGCAGGTCGAGTTACCTTCTTACCATTGAACAAAATTCAACCGCCACCATTCCATCAAGCAACTGCTTTGCGATATGCGAATGGATTTATCGATTATTGCGTTAATCTGATCGAATACGACAATCGCTATCGAAATGTTTTCGCTTATGTTTTTGGCGGAACGGTTGTTTTTGAAACGATCGATGCAGCTCGCGTTTATTTGGGACAATATCGCATTGTCACGTTAGATGGGGAATTGTTGGAAACTAGCGGTGCGATGACTGGCGGGAGTATCAGTCAAAAATCGACTTTGCATTTCGGTGTAGGCGATCCTTCTGAGTCGGCGGAAGCAACGGCATTGAAAAATCGGTTACACGAAATTGAAATAGTTTTAGAACGCTGCGGTGAGGCGATTCATTCTCTGTCCGTGAAGACAAAACAATTATCTCACCAATTAACGGAAGCACGCCAACAACGGCGGGAACAAGAACTGCATTTTGAACAATTGCAGAAAGAAATCAAGAATTTAAACGCGCAGATGGAACAGGCGCGATCGCTCCTTTCTAAAAATAACCAAGAACTAGCCAACGCGCAAACTCGTCTGGAATCTTTGGATCGGGAATTACCGACACAAGAAATACGATTGGCAGAACTCAGACAAAGTTTGGCAGAATTGGAACAATCGCAAACTCATAGCGAGTGGCAACAAATCCAAGCGACGATCAAAATACAGGAAGCGGAATTGCGAGAAAGGGAACAAAATTTTCGCAATGCCGAACAACGGTTAAAAGATTTGGAAAATCAACAGCAGCGCTTGCAAGAAAAAATTCAAGATTGTCATCGGCGCGTGGAAGAATATCACAATCTGCAAGGAAATGCGAACGCGCAACAATCAACAGTTAGCACGCAATTAGCAGCGATAAACGAACAGATAGCACAAACTCAGGCGTCGATGACTGAGGCAGAGAAAAAGTTGGGAGAAGAGAAAAAAGAACGCGATCGCACAGAAAATCACCTGCGCGAGTTACGTCAATCTCAACAACAAGTAGAATGGGAATTGCAGAAACTCCAAGAAACCCAAACAACTCGCCGGGAAGAACTGGTAGCGGTGCAAGCGCAACGGGAAACCAGACAGGCAGAATTACCCGACCCCATGCCCACAGTACCGGAAAAAGTGGATCTCGAAGAACTGCAAAAAGAGATGCGTACTATTCAAAAACGGCTCCAAGCAATGGAACCCGTCAATATGCTAGCTCTGGAAGAGTACGATCGCACCCAAAACCGCCTGGATGAACTAACTCAAAAACTAGCTACCCTGGAACAAGAACGCACCGAAATCCTATTGCGGATCGAAAACTTCACCACCTTACGTTTCCGCGCCTTTAAAGAAGCCTTCGACGCCGTTAACGAAAACTTCCAAGCTATTTTTACGGAATTTTCCGAAGGGGACGGCAGTTTAACCCTGGATAATTCCGAAGACCCATTTTCCGGCGGTTTAAACCTCGTCGCACACCCCAAAGGCAAACCCGTACAGCGCCTCGCCTCCATGTCTGGCGGCGAAAAATCCATGACAGCACTGAGCTTTATCTTTGCCTTGCAGCGCTACCGTCCCTCACCCTTCTACGCTTTTGATGAAGTCGATATGTTTTTGGATGGAGCAAATGTCGAGCGATTGGCTAGAATGATCAAACAACAGGCAAGCCAAGCACAGTTTATTGTAGTCAGTCACAAAGGCCCTATGGTTAAATCGGCTGAGCGCGTCATCGGTGTTACCCAAGCTAGGGGAGCTTACACCCAAGTTTTAGGCATAAAATTGCAGTCCTGAAGCTTGCCTGAGTCAGCCAATTGACAATGTGAATAATTAAGATAAGTATTGTAACAGGGTTCGAGACCCAGGTTCGGGACACATAATGACATCTGAACAAATCCGCCAACGCTCAGACATATTAGGAATGCAGGTAATCACCCTCGATAAGGCGAAGCGCCTTGGGGTGGTGAGCCAACTGTGGGTAGATATCGACCAGCGGGAGGTTGTGGCAGTAGGTCTGCGAGATAGCATCATCTCTATTGGCAGCGTACCGCGATTTATGCTCCTCAGTCGCATCACTCAAATCGGCGACGTTATCCAAGTTGATGATGATACCGTTCTGGAAGACGACGTAGACGTAGAAGCTTACAACACCCTGATCAATTGCGAAGTGATCACAGAAACCGGCGAAATGCTGGGGAGGGTGCGGAGTTTCAAGTTTGAGCCGGAAACTGGCAAACTAACATCTTTGATTATCGCGTCTTTGGGTGTTCCGCAAATACCCGATCGCATCGGCGGTTTTGAGACTATCAGCACCTACGAACTACCCATTGACGAAATTGTCAGCAGTGGCCCGAATCGTCTGATCGTATTTGAAGGAGCCGAAGACCGACTCGTGCAGCTGACCGTCGGTGTAATGGAGCGCTTGGGTATTGGTAGAGCGCCTTGGGAACGAGAAGAAGACGAAGAATACTACAGACCTACCACGATCGGAGCCGATAAGCAACTCGGCCCAGGCGTTCCCCTCCAAAAAGCCGAACCCATCCGCAGAGCCAAACCGGTAGCCCAAGAAACCTGGGACGAAGACGAGTGGGAAGAACCCGCACCCCGACAGCCGGTGCGTCAAGCACAACCCCTGCGTAAAGCCGCGCCCCCACCAGAACCCGCTTACTACGATGAAGAAGATATAGAAGAAGAAGAAAACTGGAGCGAAGCATCGCAAACGCCCAACAACTACGCCAGAAAAGCGTATGCGACACCCGAACCTCCACCGCGTTATGACAACAAAAAATATCAGGATAAATACGAAGACGAGGAAGAGGAGGAAGATGTTTGGGCTGACGACGAAGCACCCAAGCCCTACAAAGCTCCCAAGGTAAATATACCGGAAAAAACTAAGACTCCAGAATACGAAGAAGAAGATCGGTACTAAGTTGTAGGGTGGGCAATGCCCACTAAGTTGTAGGGTGGGCAATGCCCACCCTACTAATGGTTTCAGGATATAACCATTATTAGTTGGATCTTCGGGGATAATTATCACATTAAAACTCATAACACCCCTTCAAACCATCCTTCAGCAAAAAGCTCACCAACTGGATGTTTAGGAGTAAGTTTTGTAATCATATCTTATCTGCCCATTTCTTGAATAACTTTCATCGTTTCTACGCTGACACTGCATACTCGCTGCAATAAGTCAATCACTTGTTCTTTATAGTCGGCAAAACGGTAAGTATTAAATTTGGCCGCAATTGTGGGATCTTTGGGTTTCTTTTCCTTGTATTGATCCAAAATCCATTCTAAAGCAGAACGGTTGCCGAGGCGATATTCCCAAGCAATTTGGGGAACATTTTCTAGGGTGGTGATATCATCTAAAACGATGTTTCCTTTTGCTTTGTCTGCTTTTAACTTTGCTTTGGGAGTAAGGCGATTGTTTTCAATGGGTAAGTCAATGCGTTTGAGGGGATAGGGTGCAACTGTTTCGTAATTTATATGTAAATCCATTAATTTTTTCCCCCAATTTACCCATTGCTGGAAGTTATCGTAAAATGGCAAACGTGGGAAGTCGCGTTTTAGGTTTAGTTCGTATTTTTGGCGATAGGCGGGATTGTGAAGTACCGCGTATGTATAGTGAAAGATATCTTCTTTGGTGATATTGGGATCTTTGTAATGAGTTTGAAATTGTTCTAATCCCCAGTCGGTGATGTTGTCGTGGCGGTTTTCTTCTTTGTCGTAGCGGTAGAGGGGAAGGCATTGCGTCCCGCAAGCAGCACCATTTAAGTGCAAATCAGGTATTCTATTATCAGCAAGGGTCATAAAAGGCTTTTGTGAACCCGGATCGGTAAAACAAATTACTAAGTTTTCTCGTTGAAAGTTTGAACCAAATAATTGAGTATGACTGGAAGTTAACCTGTCACTAAAAATAAAGTCAGCATAGTAATAGTTTTGCACAAAAGGGCGATAGGTAGCTTGAATAATATGTTTTTGGGCGAAAATTGCTTTTTTGTGAGTTTTTACTTTTGACTTCAAAGACTCACTCCATTTTATTATATCGCTCAGAATTAAATTTAAATCATTACTTGTATTATTCTTGATTATTAGATCTATTTTTTGATTATAATCTTGAATCATAAATACTATTTTTTGGGAAAGCAAATCGGAACTAAGATCGTATACCCATTCATCTCTATTAGTAGAAACCCCAAAAGAAAATAGCTTAAATACTGCTTTGTCATCATTTTGACTGTTAGCCCGTTTAGTATCTTTATTAGCTAATGAGAGTAAGCTGTAGAAATCATTGACGGCTAGATTTATCCAGTTGTTATTTTGATCGGGTATAATATGTTCAAAAGAAACCCGATCTAATTTAATTCCTGCTAAAAACTTCAGCTTATCCTCCGCTGTCTCAAATTCCGATCTGCGAGTGTAAAATATCTTACATGGTACGCTGTTACTATCCTTCTTCCTTACCATCAAACTTATAGCAACACCTGCTTGAATACCAAAAACATTATGTTTAGTTCCTGATATTTTAGGATTAGATCTTACATCCCCACCTAAATCAATGATATAAATTTCGCTAAATTCATCAGCGACTACTTTTCTAAATCCATCAGCTTCTTTTGAATGGATAAAAGATGAATTAGTAATAAAAGCTAAAATGCCGTTTTCATGCAACCTACCTGTTGCCCAACAAAAAAAGCGAGAATACATATCATAACGCTTTGTTTTTTGGGCAGTGCTATACCTAACGTAACTATTTTTAATCAAACTATCTATTGCCGGATACTTGCGATTTTTATTGTTGTCATTTTCATTAGCTTGATTTGCATTATAAGGTGGATTGCCAATTATCACAGAAATAGTCCTGTCATTTTGCCGTTTAATTCTTTCCGTGTTCTCCACATTCAGCGCAAACAAATCACCTTGCTTACCCGCAAAAGAAGTATGTTCAAGCGTATCCATAAAACAAATATTTTCAAACTCTTCATAGACACCCATCTTTTGCTTATAGGTAAATTCAATATTCAAATTAGCGATATAATAAGGCAAAATAGCTATTTCATTGCAGTGAATTTCATGCTTATACTTATAAGCCAGCTTGTCTTTAGGCAAATATTCGATTAACTCAGTAACAAACGTGCCCGTTCCGGTAGCCGGATCTAAGATTTCCACATCTTGATCGGCTAGCAATTTACCAAAATGCCGATGCACTAAATAATCGACACTTTCAATCATAAAGCGGACAATTTCATTAGGCGTATAGACAATTCCCAATCTATCAGCGGCTTTAGGATTATAAGCTTTATAGAAATTTTCGTAAACAGCTTTCAAAAATTTCTGCTTTTCCTGGTGATTGTAGATATTAGCAGCAGTTCTTCTAATCACTGCATAATAATGTTCGATCGTGCTAAGAGTATTCCTTCTCGCATTACCCGTAAAAAAGGTATCGATTATCGCTTGTAACTGACTGGCAATATTATTTTCGCGATGAAACTGAGATTCATTGAAAATATTAATAAAAATATCCTCAGTGAGGATATGCTGAATCATCATTTCTCGAAGATCCAGTAAAGTGATTTCTGGATTGATCGATTGTTTGCAGATTTGCCAAAATTTATCTCTAGCGGTTTGAAAATTAATATTAGTTGCGGATTGAAGATCGATCGTATCGCGCAGAGAATCCAAAATTCTAGACAAATCTTCCTTAAAACTTTCAATCGCTTGGCGAAAATCCTTAACTTCCGGGCGAACGTAGTTAATAAAAGCATTGATAGCGCGATCCAAAGCTTCCCCATCGCGCATAGAAACGCGCATTGTCTCCACGCCACTTTGAATCAAAACAGCAGTTTGGGAATCTTCAAATAAAATGTTGCTATCAGGATATCCCTTACTGAGTTTTTTCTCAATTTCCAGATCTAAATCATCATATTCATCTTTACTTTCCCAGTAACCCCAATCTAACCGCAAAGCATCTTTAATCGTGCCATCTGGATAGACTAACTTGCCGCTTCTGGTTTTATAATCCAATTCAGGGATAAGCAGAAATTCTCTATTTTTGCAATATTCATTTAATAAGTTTTGAAAAGCAACCCGAATCGAGGTTTCGTTGCGAGAACCGCCATACTGAATAATTTTTTCTACTTCTGCCTGATATTGGCTAACCAGAAATTTTGACATAGCTTAATAAAACAGGGCTTAGGTATGTTGTTGCGCTTTAGCGCTAAATCTAGGCTAGCGCTAAAGCGCAACAACGTACCTAGAAAATTGATTAAGTATTGTCACGCTTAGGTAAGTATTGTAAAATTTAATGGACTAAAACCTCATAAAAATGGCACAAGTTAAAGGTATCCTAAGAGAATTCAAACAATTATCATTACTGTATATGTACCCTAAAAGAGAATTTCAAAATGGTGTGTGATATTTGTGGTAGCGAAGGTGCGGGTATCCGCCGAATTACTAGAACCTATGGTAAAGGTGAAGATTTGTTGGTGATAGAGAATATCCCAGTAGTGCGTTGCCCTCATTGTGGTGAAAGTTACCTGACGGCAGAAACATTGCACGAAATTGAGCGCATTAAACTCAATCGTAAAAGCTTGGTGGTTGAGCGTCCAGTGGAAGTGGCTAACTTTGCCTAAATAGCGATCGCACTTTCCCAAAATACCCAAAATGCGATCGTCCTTCTCTCTTTCTCTTCTTCGGAGTCCTAGAGCGCCTCTGTGGTTAAATAAAAAAGATCGATCGCGCTAGTAAAGAAAATGCCAACAAACTTCTTTCTGATTTTGGTGATACTAAAACTGAAATTCAGAAAAGGAGTCTATTAAATGAGAACCTTTACCACTAAAGGAACTGGTACGAATCTAGAACGATTCACCACCGATGCAGGTATCGACTACCAGTTTAATACCGGACACGCCTACAGAGAACATCGAACTGGCCCAGATAGTAATCCCCAACGTGCTGGAACAATTGATATTGTAGAAGACAGCATCGTAGATGACATTCAGCAGTTGCTTGCTTCTGGTGTGACGCTACCGGAATTAAAATCTGCCAATAAACCGCTAGTTCAGATCGTAACCGTCAATAGTGTCAAAATTGTATATAGAGTTGGTACAGTAGGCGGAGTAGTTCGCATTTCAGATTATTGGGCATTGCCATGATTACAAGTGTAAAAGAAGTTTTAGATGCGATCGACCAAGAAAAGGGACACATAGAGCAGCTAAGTGGCGCATCCCAGGATGTTTTAATTACCATACTGCTTGATGCTTTAGCAGAGCAAATTTCTATCGAAAATGCTGGTTATCTGGCACTTCGGGAACTTTGTAATCGAGGTAGCGTACCAATTGAATTACTGCTTTTAGCTCATTCACTAGCGCAATGGGTTTCCTGTGCGACAATTGAAGAACTAGATGGTTATTTTTTAGAACGTGCTAGGGAATTAGCGCCTGACAATCTGCGAGTGCTTTACGCTGTGCTGGAAAAACAGCCTAATATTGAAGGCGATCGCAATCAAAGAGCTTTTGAGCAGAAAATTATAGGCCGCATTTTAAAATTATATCCCGCCGATCCAATTGCCACAGAAGCTAGCGCAATTCTGGTAAATAGCGATCGCAGTCTGCCACTAGATTTTATTAACCGTTTGCCGAATCCCTTAGAAGATGTTGATTTTACACAATTGATAGAGATAATAGGCTAAACTGTAATTATGCCATCCTTCCTAGCTAATCAAAGTGCGATCGCTCATCAAGCTTACGATGACTTGATGACGATGTTAATGCAACTGTATCCTAAACGTCTAGACGAAATCCTCCATCAGCATTTGGAATTCTCATTAGCAATAAATCTTTCTGAATGCTATTTGTTTGTAGTATTTATTGTGGTTTCGTACCTCAACCAAAACTCCGAATGTTTTACCTAACAACGACGCAAACGACTCAGCAACAAAACAATTTCATCAATTGCCGGACGCATCTTTTTCGCCGGTCGATCGTACTGATTTAGCATAATACTAAATATCACCGTTTCGTAACCGGGAACATCAACATATCCAGACAGGGTTGATACACCGCCCAATGTACCAGTTTTGGCTAGCACAATTCCTTGGGCAGCAGTATTTTTAAAGCGATTTTTGAGAGTGCCGCTAACTCCAGCAACTGGCAAAGAAGCGCGGTAAATTTCTGCTTGGGGTGACTGTGCCATTGCTTTGAGCAGTTGTACCAAAGCTAACGGACTAACTAAGTTGTGACGAGATAATCCAGAACCATCTTCGATAACATAACTTTCCGGTTCTACACCCAAATCTGTTAAAGTTTTTTTTAGTACTTCTAATCCCATTTCAGCAGTATTTTGATTGCGAATATCGGATTTTTTGATAGCGCCGATCGTTCGCAGCAAAACCTCGGCATACAAATTATTACTCGGTTGATTGGTATCTATTAAAAGTTGCGATAGTGGGGGAGATTCAACTGCTGCTAATTCCGGTTCATCTGCACTTTTCTGACTCGGTGCAAGCATTGTCTGGGCGATACTAATTCCCTCTGATTCTAAAGCGGTTTGAAAATGCCGCAAAAAGTTTTCTGCCGGATCTCGTACAGCTACACCAACAGGTTCCGGTTCGGAATTAGCTGCCAATTCGCCCCAGATTTGCAAAACAGGTTTACCCAGGACGCCTGTTACTGCAACGGTACTTTCCGAACCATTTTTAGCTGTTACTGAGAAATTTTCCACTTGCCATTGGGAAGCGCTTAAGGGATCGTTCCAGGTAAATTTAAGAGGTTGCCCCAATTTTTGCGGTAATAAGGTCATCTCGATCGCATTTTGATTTAAAATTAAACTATTGACAGGTGCGCCATAATCTGATGCGACATCTTCCCATTGCCAGTTAACATTAACGATCGGCCCCTGAAAATAATCATCATGCACAATTAACTGCTGCACTTGACTAATTCCCTGACGTTTGAGTTGTTGAGCCAAATCTTTTAACTGTGCATCTGTTAAACTGGGATCGCCACGTCCGACAACGCGCAAAACGCCATTGCTGCCATAAACTGATGTGCGAATGCGAAACTGGGAACCTAACTGGTTTAAAGCAACTGCGGTTGTAAATAGTTTGACGTTGGAAGCGGGTGTAAAGTATTGTTGTGCGTCGCGACTGTAGAGAATTTGGGATGAGGATAATGTTTGAATTAGCATACCCCAACGATAGCGGCGGTATTCGGGACGGTTGGCGATCGCATCAATAGCTTGACCTAACTGTGCTGGGCAAATATTTCTAGCATAACTTTGTTGTTTGACTGCTTGCTTTGACGCGAATGCTTCTCGACTGGAAAGTGTCGGTGACTGCGCCTTTGCACTCAATTGTCTTACCCACACCTGGCAACTCAGAACAAGCACCCCTAAAGCGATCGATCTGCCAATGACTGCAAAACTTTTAAAATTCATAAGCATTTTCAGCTACTGGGTGTTCCCCGCTTCAGTTTATCTTTGAGAAACAGAACTTACGCAGCGAATCTCAGTTTAGGGTCAATTCATGAATTGACCCGACATTGAGATGCTTTGTGTAAGTCCTCAGAAAAAAGCATACTAGATAAAATTCTCTCTTATGAGGGAGGTTCCCGGAACTCCTGGGTTACTAATATATACTGATAGGCAAAACCGATAATAAAATTCCCGTGATTTTACTTTTGCTATGAAAACGCGCAATCGAGAAAGTGACCCACGCCCAGTAACCGCAGAACCCCAGCGTCGCGGTAGCATTTTAAACAGCTTTTTGGCTGGTGTGGCGACTGTGCTGGCGCTTTTGGCGCTGGGTGCGGGCGGCTTTTTGCTTTATCGATCGATGCAAGAGGGGCGGGTGAGTAACCCTTTTAATCCACAAACTAACACAGGCACGACTGCAATTACTCCATCCGCTGAAACGGCGGCTTCCCCATCTCCGTCTGCTAGCGTCGAAGTACCAAAAAATCCTTATGTGCAGCTTGCTTTAGAAAATAAAGCGCAAGTAGAGTTACTCTCAGTGACGCGAGTTCCGGGAAAGCCTGACGAAGTAAATGTGCAGCTGCGCGTTCATCGGCTGGCAAAGGGCTTTGTAGGCAGTGAAACTATTAATGTTGGCGCTACAAGTGCCCGCAATCCTATCACTGGTGAAACTTACCAAGCAGTCGATTCTGTGAAGCGATCGTCCGGGCCTATTTTTCTGTTTAATATGTCCAAAGAACAACCTGTTGATGGCTATGTCGCCTTAAAAGTGCCACAAGGTATCAACACAATTGATATTTTAGTCAAAAACACAGGTGCATTTAGAAATGTGCTGATTTCCGATATTAATTCAATCACTGGTGAGTCAAGATTGCCAGCACCGCAAATAACTGCCACTCCAAACGCGACTGTAACTGACAAGATCGACAATTCCTCAGTCAGTTCATCTCCTCAAACACCAGCACCGCAAATAACTATCGTTCCCAGTACAACTGCAAGCAATGGTATTAACAATTCATCAGTTAATCCATCTCCTAAAACGCCTGCACCGCAAGTCGCAGCTACAGTTCCCAGCACTGCTGCTCTTACTCTTCCAGTGACTGTAGAATTTCAATCTGGGGCGTTTCAACAATTAGCATTCGGTACAAAGGCGCAAGTAGAATTGCTTTCGGCTAAGCGAATTGCCGATCCGCAAACTGGTAATCGGGATGTGGTAAATGTGCAGATGCGAATTCGCCGTCTCGCAGATAAAGTAGCGGCAAATAATCTCATACCTGTGGGCGAAACAACTGCCCGCAATACTGTTACCAGCGAAACTTATAAAGCGGTTAATCCCCGCCAAAATGCAACTGGCACTATCTCTTTATCTGAAATTCGCCCAGGTGCGTCGGTAGATGCTTATGTCTGGTTAAAAGTGCCACCGAATGCGAACACTCTGGATATCTTTATTCCAGAGACTGGCGCAATTAAGAATGTGCCGATTTCTAATTAGAGCGTTTTTGGCAGATCGCTTGGGAGTAGTATGGGTGCGATCGGTCAAAATAGCGATTGATTGAACTCATATCTTTTTTTAGGGTGCGCTAACGCCGTTTAACGCACCCTATCTGCTTATTGTGCGTTACAGCTGTATCTAACGCACCTGATAAAATTAAATCTAAAAAAATTCTGTAGTTAAAGCTACACTTTTTCATAATTAAGGTGTATTCTAGACTAAGTACAAATTCTTAGCAGACCTAACAGACTGGATTTTGCTAAAGCTTTAAGCTTGACACCAGAACTGTGGGAGTTTTTTTGGCTCATGAGTACATCTCTGAGTCGCAGGTTTTTTATTGGCAATTTTTTGGAAAACAGTTGTCTACTTGTTCAACAAATTTATGAGAGGTTATTTACCCAGAGGAGCAATTGGCTCTAGTTACCTGCCAAAACTCGATCGCAGAAAAAATAGATCTCGGTTCAGAAATCGCAGTAGTTCAGCCTTTGGGGTAGGACTTCCTTGGCAACAGATTCTGTTTTCCTATATGGGCGGTTTTTTTGGTATTGCAGCATTGGCTTACTTATCTGTAGCCACTCATTACCCTTTAATTATGGCTCCTTTAGGTGCTACCAGCGTACTCGCTTTTGCAGTACCCGATAGTCCTTTAGCGCAACCGCGCAATATTATCGGCGGCAATTGTTTAGCTGCCTTAGTCAGCTTAGTTTGTTTGCATCTTTTGGGAACGGAACCTTGGGTAATGGCAGTTGCAGTAGGTACTGCGATTGGTTTGATGCAATTGACTGGAACTGTGCATCCGCCTGCGGGGGCTGTTGCTTTAGTTGCAATTATGACTCATGCGGAGTGGGAATTTCTGTTTACGCCTGTACTTGCGGGTTCGATCGTTTTGGTGCTTTGCAGTGTGTTTTTCAATAATCTTGTGGCAGGGAAAACTTATCCCAAACAATGGTTTTAATTGCGCGGCTGCTATATGAGGATGCGTTCGACTCCTGCATAGACGTTAAAGCGTTCGCCGCGCAAAAAGCCGATTAAAGTTATCCCGAATTCTTCTGCTAGCGCTACGGCTAAGCTGCTGGGTGCGGAAACTGCACAGACAATTGGCACTCCAGCGGCAAGGCATTTTTGCAAGATTTCAAAGCTCGATCGCCCGCTGACCGTGACAATGTTATTCTGTAATGGCAGATAGTCACCGAGTAAAGCCGTTCCTATTAGTTTGTCGAGTGCGTTGTGACGCCCGACATCTTCGCGCACAGTCAATAATTCGCCTTCGATGTTGAATAATCCGGCGGCGTGCAATCCACCTGTAGCGGCAAAGATTCCTTGGGAGGCGCGAAGTTTTTCGGGGAGGCTGTAAAGGATTTCTGGTGTTACTTTTTGTTTGGTTGTGATGGTGGAGAAATTGCGCGATCGCAATCCTTCTAAACTAGCTTTTCCGCAAACTCCACAGGCGCTTGTCGTATAAAAATGTCGCTCTAAACTTGTCAAATTCGGCAATTCGTCGGCGGCAAGTTCCACGTTGACAATATTATAGCGATTTTCGATATCTATTTGGCGATCGACACAATGAGTAATGCGACGAATATCTTCGCGTTTGTGAATAACTCCCTCGCTGTAGAGAAAACCAGTAGCTAATTCAAAATCATTACCTGGGGTTCGCATCGTGACAGCTACAGTCCGGCGAACTCCATTAGCAACCAAACGAATTTCTAACGGTTCTTCTGTGGCAAGATAATCTGAATGAGAACGGATTTTGCCCTTTTCCACTACCCAGACTTTGGCTTTGATTTTGCTGCTAGGAGTTGTCCCCATCAACCGCTTCCTTCATAATTAGAGAAAAATTTCTCTAATTCACGACGACAGTCTTGGATAGCATCATCTGAAAAGGAGTAACTATTCATGCCTGAGACTCAGATATTTGGTTAATTTTCTCCCGCAGTCTAGCAAAAACAACTTCACCATCGGTTAGTTGTCCCTTAGCGATTTGTTCAGTTCCGCTAGCGATTTTATGACGGAGTTCTTCAATCTGCTTTTCACCCAATTGGCGATGATGTTCTTCTAACAGTCGTAGTGCTTCACCTATCACCTCATCGGCAGACGAGTAATTCCCTGTCTGAAGTTGCGATTGAATAAACTTTTCCTGTTGTGTAGTGAGCGATATATTCATAACACTCAAAGGTACTGATTTGCGATCGCAGATTGCTTTATTGGAAAATAATCTGCATTTTTTATAGATTATACACCTTTATTTCAAGTTTCTACTGAAAATTGCTCTGGATCGATTCCCCAATTTACCCAGCGAATTGCCTCGCGGGCCGATCGCATTTCTGGCGGTACGCGCAAGGCGTGTATGAATCCGGTGCTGGGACAAGTCATTTTTAATAAAAAAATCGGCTCAATATCAACATCATTATCTATTTTTAATAGCGTATATTCTCGGTAAAAATCCAATTCTTCAAGTTGTAATTCTTGGCAAATCCGGGCATACCCAATTCCTTGAATTAAAACTCGTCTAATTTCTGCATTTTTCTCTGACAAAAGCCATTTTGCTTGCCACTGATGCGGGTGCAGTTGGCCGTATTTTTCCGGTAATGTGACGCCGTGATAGGAGTACAAACGGAATCCGTCAGCAAATGCGATCGCAGGAGATCCTTCTGCATGGAGGCGATCTTCTGCATCGAGGGAAAATTGGATAGGGCGATCGCACACAATACAAACTTTCTCTAACGGAAAAATCCAGCCGCAATGCTCGAAAATATCCTTTACACACTGCAACACTTTTTGAGATTTCTGTTCTAACACTAAATTTAAGGCAGAAATACAGTATTCCGTAAAGCCGATCAGTTCAACTAAGTCTTCCGGAGTAATGTAATCGCATTTATCTACTAATTCATAGGGCAAATTTTGAGTGATTTCTCGCTTGATATTTTCTCCTGGTAAAAATACGCTTTGTAACTCTAAAAATATCTTTAATTTCCGGCTTATAGGTAAGGCGATCGCTTCAGATAGCTGCTCTCTTAGTATTAGATCTTTTTCCCGTAGATAGCGCTCTATTAACAAAACCACAGCCTGGTAAGGACTCTGGCAAAAAATTAGATTTGGTTCTCCTAAACCAAACACTGCATAAACAGATTTTACCGCTGCTGTTGCTTTTTGTTTATCTATAGGTTTAAGATAAAGATTGCGCCAACGCTCCCGAAGCGAAAGCAACACATTATTTTCTGCAATTAAATTATTGCCCATCTCCAAATATTGCAAATTTGTGAGAAATTTAAGCGGACTTATATCGCTGATTTGATTGCTGTAAAAATCCAAATCAGTTAGATTGGTGAGAGATGAGAGCGGACGGATATCGCCGATTTGATTATTCGCTAAAGTCAGTTCAATTAGATTGGTGAGGGATGAGATAAAATTAATATCACTGATGCGGTTGTTGTCAAGATACAATTTAGTTATATTGCTGAAACATGAAAGCAAACTTACATCGCTGATTTGATTATTGCGAAGATTCAGTAAATTTAGATTGGTGAGAGATAAAAGCGGACTGATGTCGCTGATTTGATTGTCGCCGATATAGAGTTCTTTGAGATTGGTGAGAGAGGAAAGGGGAGTAATATCGCTGATTTGATTGTAGTGAAGATTGAGTACAGTTAAATTGGTGAAACATGAAAGCGGACTGATATCGATGATTTGATTGCCATCGAGATCCAGTTCGGTGCAGTTAGAAAGTATTTCTTCTGCTTTATTGCCATCAGATGTTCCAGCTTTTGCCAATAGCACTTCAACTGTATGCTTTGACTCTTTTGACAGGTCATTAAAGTGCAAGCACCAGTCAGCAAATGTATGAAAGTTTGAAGTATTGTTTTCGTTTTGTGCCGACATAATTTATCTCAATTTTCAACTACCCAACTTTGACCGGATTCTAAAGGTTCTCCGGGGAAAAAAGTCGCGTCCAGAACTTGTTCTATAGAGTAAAGACACTCAGCCGGAAAATCTTTGTCTGAGAGGGATGTCTCGCGTGCAGCCAAGTCGATTCCAGCTTGGTAAGCTTTTTTCAAAGCTTCCGGAAGATAAGGTTTCAAGCTGGGATTTTCATTTAATAGGTAGTGAATTTCGCGGCGTTGTTCGCGCAATGTGAAAAACCAGCTTTTAGAGCGTTTGTGTGGCTGAAATTGCCATTTGAGCAAATGACCCAGTAGAATTCCCAAACGATTTCTTAATTCCTGACGAACTTGCTTACCCAAAGATTCTATTTCCTCAACTAAATTGACGATATCTAAACCATCCCATACTCCTGCTTGCAGCATTTTCGCTTGTTCTTGCGTCCAAGCATAGAAATCGGTTTCATAGAGATTATCGGTTGTTGGTGAAGATGCGATCGCTTTTGTATCCATAATTAAATTCCACTTAATAGAGGCGAGAGTAATTCCCATTTACTCAACTGTACCGCGCAGTTTTTCGGTTCGCAACAACTCATCTACCCAAACGGCATCTTCCGGTTTTAGTTGCGGTACAGGTTGGATATCGTAATCTATTGCCATGTCAAATGATGCTTCGTCGTAAATATTGTTTAATAAGCTTTGCAACTCTACCAATGGTTCGCTTTCGCCTGACTCCAACGGTAAATGAAAATAGGGAATTGCATCCCGCAAGTTAAAAGCATACAAACTTGCTGTGGGACGACGATTAGCTCGACTAATTAATATGCGATAATCTGATTGAATCTTTTCGATTATCCGCATTGGTTTTCCGCTTCTGAGTAAGTCGATTTCTACCAAATTCTTAAAACTTGCCAAAACTTGCTGTCGTTTGCTTTCGTAAGCTTTCCTTCCTTCTTTGGAACGCTTATTTTTAGGAGAAAGGATTTCCACAACGGTAACAACTGTACCCGTTTTTCCTTCTTTAATTGCTAAATAGCTTTCTCTGACTTCTTCCGGTAGTGGTATAGTGACAGAAGTTGCTTCTGTTTGAGTAGCAAGCGCAACATTCGATCGCGTTCGATCGATACTTGAAGGCTTAGCGTATACCGCCACGTCGGGAATTCCTACCAAAACGCTTTCCTCAATGTCGCTCAAATAGGTACGTTTTTCAATTGCGACTCGATATTTAGGACGCAGATCGGGTGCTATGGCGATCGCGATCGCTACAATCAATCGATGATGAACTTCCGACCACAATTCGGAATTTTCTAAATAGGGGTTCATCCCTGGAAATGGTGAAGGCATTTTGTTACCTCAAACTATAGCTAGGGCGTCGGGGTTAGGGGCTAGAGGCTAGGGGAAGAAGGGACTAGAAATCTTGGGAAAAGGTGCAACTGGTGAACGTCTTAACTGACGAGAGCGGTTGCTATATTAGCTCTATTTAATCTTAGCGTTTATAAATAAATGTGCGCTGAATAAATAGACATGGCAACATCTCAGCTTTCCACAGTAAACTCTGACGGGTCGATTCCCCAATTCACCCAGCGAATTGCTTCACGCGCTGATGTCATATTGGGTGGAACGCGCAAGGCGTGAATAAAACCAGTGCTGGGACAAGTCATTTTTAGTAGATAAATTGGCTCGACATCTACATCGCTATCTATTTTTAATAAACTGTATTCCCGCCAAGAATCTAATTCGGTTGCTTGCAATTCCTGGCAAATTCGAGCGTAGCCAATAGTTTGGACTAGCAATCGGCGAATTTCGGCATTTTCTTCTGATAAAAGCCATTGTGCTTGCCACTCGTGCTGAGGCAAAAAGTATTTTTTGAATAAGTTAAGACCGTAGACAAAGGCATAGTGTAGTTGAATAAGCGATCGCAATGGACTCAGATCTGTGATTTGATTGTTATCGAGATAGAGTTCGGTCAAATTGGTGAGAGTAGAAAGTCCACTAATGTCTCTGATTTGATTGTTATCGAGATAGAGAATGGTCAAATTGGTGAGAGTAGAAAGTCCACTGATGTCTGTGATTTGATTGTTAGTGAGATCGAGTTCGGTCAAATTGGTGAGAGTAGAAAGTCCACTGATGTCTGTGATTTTATTGTTATAGAGATTGAGGTCGGTCAAATTGGTGAGGGTAGAAAGTCCACTGATGTCTGTGATTTTATTGTTATAGAGATTGAGGTCGGTCAAATTGGTGAGGGTAGAAAGTCCACTGATGTCTGTTATTTGATTGTCAGCGAGATCGAGGTAGATCAAATTAGTGAGGGGAGAAAGTCCACTGATATCCGTTATTTCATTGTTACCGAGAATGAGTTTGATCAAATTGGTGAGGGTCGAAAGTCCACCGATGTCTGTTATTTGATTGTCCCTGAGATTGAGGTAGGTCAAATTGGTGAGGGTCGAAAGTCCACTGATGTCTGTTATTTGATTGTAATTGAGATTGAGGTAGGTCAAATTGGTGAAAGGAGAAAGTCCACTGATGTCTGTTATTTGATTGTACCTGAGATTGAAGTAGGTCAAATTGGTGAGGGTCGAAAGTCCACTGATGTCTGTTATTTGATTGTCTTCGAGATAGAGGTAGGTCAAATTGGCGAGAGGAGAAAGTCCACTGATGTCTGTTATTTGATTGCTGGATAGATCCAATTCAGTGCGGTTTGAAAGTATCCGATCGGCTTCTTCACAATCAGAAGTTCCCGCAATCTCTAACAGCAAATCGATCGTATGCTTCGCCTCTTTTGAAAGGCTGTCTTTGTGCAAACACCAATCGGCAAAGCAGGTGAAGGTTTTTGTTATTTCTGGTTCTAGTGAGGACATCAGGAGATTTTTCAATTATAAGTGAGGACGACGTAACCAAGCTTTAACTTTTTCCGGCCAATGTGATGGACTATCTTCTGGACGAATTTTAAGATCGAACATGGAAAGAATCAGCGGTGCGCCACCCACTTTCACGCTCATCAATACATGAATAGCTATAGCTGCAACTACCACACACCAAGCTATCAGGTGAACGTAGTACCAAACATGACTCATTTCTCCTTTCGGTAACCAATTTTCATCCTGAAATTTACCCGAAACTAAAGCAAATATGCCTGCAACTAACATCATGGTATTGGCAAGGCGTTGCAAGCTGTACCACCAGATTGGTTTGCCTACTTTCGTTAAGTTTTTCAATGAATCTGGTTGTACTAAGCGTTGCGAACCCGCACGGATACTGTAAATAGCAAACAGAATCAGAATTGGCAGAAAGAAAAACCCAAATGTACCGTGAATATCGATTAATTCTCGGTTTTTGAGAGTTATTCCCAGGCGACCGAAGCGACCGTCCCAACTATCGTAGACTAAAAATCCGGTAATTGCTGCACCGATAACAATGAAAGAAGTGATGTTGTGCAGTAAACGGAAAAGTAGGGGTTGATATGGTTTAGATTGTGGCATTGGTATGTTCTGATGTAAGTTTTTTTAAATTGTATATTGACTCACTCTAACTCTTTCTCCACATCATCCCATTTCAACCAACCCGCTGCGGTGCGATCGCCACCCGCTGTTTTTAGTTCCGCAAATGCTTTCTCGGCAATTTGCACATCTTCTAAAGTTTCTAGCCATTCTATCAATGCTTCCCAATCTTCAGCATTCAAAACTGCCAGACGCTTTCCTTTTACGGTGACAAATTGGACAGATTGTAACAATTCAAGTCCTGTCATTTTCCGATCTCCACTACAATTTTTCTAGAGTTACCAAAGCATTGTAATCTGGAATACCAGAAGCAGGCGATCGCTTCTTTTTATCTAACAACACATTACCTTCCGGCCAATGTATTTGCAAATTACCCGGTTTCACAGTAGCGATGTAAACTTTTCCGCGCAATTCACCTAAATCGTTCTTTAAAACAACTGCATCGCCATCTTTTAAACCCAATTTTTCTGCATCTTCTCCACTCATCAACACCGCATCTCGCACTGCACCAGTAATCGCATCTTTTCTTTCTTGCACCATACTGTTAAATTGCTTCCCGCGTCGAGTTGTCACTAAAAAACAACCATCTGGCAATTCTCTTTCCGGCAAAGATAAAGGTGCAAAATGAGCTTTCCCATCCCGTGTCGGAAAATGCCAACCAAAGCAGAGATGGGAACCGCCATACTGAAATTGATCTCCCGCTTCTTGCAAATGTTGGATACCCGCATATTGAGGAATAACCAAAGCAATTTCTTCTCGAATCGCAGATGTGCCATCAAAATATATCTTATCTGCAATTTCCGGACGAATTCGCCTTGCCAATTCCATAAAAACTTGCCATTCCGGACGCGCTTCGCCAATGCGATGACCGGGTATTTCCGGACTGAAAATCACCCGCCGTTCGGTAGTGGTTTCTGTTACTCCGCCAGTCACTTCGTAGCGAGTAGTTGCAGGTAACAAAACGACCGTATCCGCAGGTTCGAGTAACATTTGAGAAGAGAGAACAATATCCATATGTACGCGCAGAGGAACACGCTGCAAAGCTGCTTCCACATATTCCGGATCTGGTAAAACTTCTAGAAAATTGCCTCCCACCGAAAACAACACATCTAAGTTATTTTCATAAGCAGCATCGATCGTTTCCGGTGCAGTCATTCCCTTGGATGTCGGTACTTCAAAACCCCAAATTTTACTCAACTCGGCGGCATTTTCAGGAGTGATGGGTTTACCCCCTGGCAAAACAGTTGAGTAGCATCCCATTTCCGCGCCACCCTGCACGCCGGAGTGACCCCGAATTGGCATTAAACCGCATCCTTCTCGACCGACGAAACCTTTAGTTAAAGCTAAATTAATGATGGCACGCACGTTATCTTCGCCGCACTCGTGTTGAGTAATTCCCATACTCCAAACAAATACAGCTTTGTGTGCTTCTCCTACCATTTTAGCGAAGGCGTACATTTCATCGCGGGTAGCGCCGGAAAGTCGCTCTAATTCTGACCAAGATTGCGGATCGAGAGTTGCTTTTAATTCGTCGAAGTTTGTGGTATAATCTTTAATAAATTTTTCGTCAATCCAGTTATTTTCGATTAAGTGTTTCAGCGTGCCATTGAGAAAGGCAATATCCCCGCCCACATTCACCAAAAAGAAATCCTCGGCAAATTTAGTTCCGAATAAAGCACTTTCCACAATCGAAGGAACCCAGTACCTTTCCATTCCCGGTTCCCGATAATTGTTGATGACAACTATTTTAGTACCTGCTTTCTTTGCCCAGTGAAGATATTTAACGGTGACGGGCTGATTGTTGGCCACATTTGAGCCAATGAAGACTAACAAATCCGTACCGATCCAATCTTTATAAGAGCAAGTTGTCGCGGCTACACCGAGCGATGTTTTCAGTGCAGATGTGCTGGGAGAGTGGCATACGCGGGCAGCGTTGTCAATATTATTTGTGCCGATCGCTCTCACGGCTTTCTGTGTTGCGTAATAAGTTTCGTTGACAGTTCCGCGACTGGTGATGTAGAAACCGAGTTTGTCGGGTGTAGTGGCACAAATGCGCGAACTGATAATTGCGATCGCCTCATCCCAACTTACCCGTTGAAAACCCTTTTCTCGCCGTTTCCGCACCATCGGATAAGGCAAGCGTCCCAAATCGCGCAACTCTGCACTGCGCTTATCTTTTAAATTAGAAACATCTTCTAAAATTGCCGGATCGAAAGCTGACATCGTGTTCATCCGCAACAAGCGCAAACGCACATTGCAAACGTGGATACCATCTGTTGTCCAATCTTTCATCCCGGTGGTGCCTAAAGCGCAACCATCGCACACACCTTTGTTGAGGACTTCCCAAGCATAAGGCAGATTGTCTAGACTCATCCAAATTGCTCGAAAAACTTCCCAATAATTGTTGGGATATTGTTCGCCAATGCCGAATGGTTTCCAACTTGCCCAATGTGCGGGAGTCCATGTTTTTGTCGGTTTTTTTAACATTTTTCTATTTAACCTCGCTGCCAAATTTTGATCGTTTTATCCTGACTCGCGCTAATCAAACTTTGCCCATCGGGAGTGAAAATAACGGCATTAACTTGTTCGGTATGTCCGGTAAAAGTGCCTAAAAGTTCTCCCGTTTCCAAATGCCAAATTCTCACAGTTTTATCTTCACTGCCACTAGCGATCGTACTACCATCGGCACAAAGCGCCACGGAAAACACAGCGGCGGTATGTCCCTTAAGCGTGCGAATCATTGCCGCCGTCTCTATATTCCATAGTTTAATGGTGCGATCGCGACTGCCGCTGATCAAGATTTTCCCCATTCCATTAGCAGAAACTGAAGTAAAAAGCACAGCACTAACAATGTGTGAATGTGCCGTAATTGTGTGCAGCAATTTAGCTTTCGGGGAACCGAACACATTTTCCTCATCCAAATGCCATATTTTAATTTTGCGGTAACTGCCACTAGCTAGCAATTGACCGTTGGGACTAAAAGCGAGAGAATGAGGAACGCTATCGCCCCAAGAAAGCGAGTTAAACGCCTCCCGCTTGCGGCGATTCCACAAGTTTATTTTGCGATCGTCCCCACCGCTGGCAAAAGTTTGGCCGCTGGGACTGAAGGCGACGCACCGCACCGCACCTTTATGGTCTTCCAAAATATCGATCAAGTCTTTAGCACCGATGTGCCAAATTTTAATTGTTGAGTCTACACCGCCACCGATCAAAGTTTGTCCATCCTGACTGAAAGCCAGAGAATTCACTTCATCAATTTGCCAAGAATCCATCCAGGGATATTCTGAAAGGACGCAAATCTCCTTACCCGTAGTCATATCCCAAAGCCTGATTTCCCCGCGACTGCCACTAGCCAAAATTTGCCCAGATGGATTGATGGCAAGCGAATAAATTGGGTCTGGATGACCGATGAGGGTATGCAAGCATCTCCAACCGCCCACAACTGTAATGAGAGGATTACGATCGGGCATCTGTTGAATTGTTTCAGGGACTAGCAACCGATCTTCTGGGGGAGTGTTGGCGGGATTTAACGATTCCAAATAACATCGCAAACCGCCAGCATAGAGCAAATCGCCTGGTTTCAGGTAAGTTTTGGGGCCGCTGAATTTAATCTGGTCTGCGGGCAAAAAACCAGCCAATAATGTTTCGATTTGCCTACCTCGCGAGTGATAGGTAGCTATAAAAAACGAACAAATAAAGATGAAAAGTTTATGAGTCTTGATGTCTGATTGAGTTACTAACCACCGGACTTTATCTTTTTTGAGGCTGGTAAAACTTTCGTTATCGCAAATGTGAACTTGAATGCTTACTGTGGGATAGTCTGCCAGGGTATAAGTAAATCTACTTTCATTACGTAGGCTTCCCTCATCATTCAGTTCTATGTTTGAGAGAGGGTCAATTTTAACTTTTTTGATTAGTTTGTCCAGACGCGCCGACATAATTGCATCGACCAGCCGCTCTCGGATCAGGTATTGGTATGCGTCGTGCTGGAATTGTGCTTGGAAATCTATCCAGTTATTGTACTCTGGGGGAGGCGGTGGCGGATTTTTGGCGATTCGGTCAGCTTCTCGCTGGCTTGTTTCCAGTATTGTTTGTAACTCGTCGCCACAGATTACCATCATTTCGCTGTGGCAACCTCGGATTTCGGAATTCAGCATACTCGGCTCTAGCGCTTTTTGCTTGCTCAGCCGTTTAACGAAGTCAGCTTGTTGATATCTCAGCGGTGTTGTCCAATCCATCGGCAAGAGGAGATTTTATTATCTGAGGGTAGGATTTTGTTCTGTAAGCGTTTTTAATGCAAGTGCCGATCGCCAACGACTTGTCGAATTCAGCTTTTATTGCTACGTTGGCCAATAATATCCTTGAGAGGATTATCGGGGTGCTTTCATCATCGACCCTAGCACGAAGTAATACAGACGATCCGTTTGAGTCGATCGTTTTTTCCCGAAAGCTGAGGCAAAACTAATCATTTATTCTGAGGGTCTGCCGCACAAGGCTTGTAAGTTGGCTGGGAAAATGCTTAGAGCCTGTTTGTAAAGAAAAGTTAAGCCCCGATCGACCCAGTTTCTACGTTGAAATTTGTTGACAAACAGCCTCTAAGAGAGAGCTTTGCCAGAGCCATCCTCCACGTTTGCAGTTTTCCAATCTCTTACGTAGGGAGTCAGGGTAATTAAATCCTCAACATTACGCTGTATATTAACGCAAATTGCATCTAGGGGTAGGTCATTGGGATCGTTGCCAAAGGGATTTTCAATTTCAACTCCCATTTCCTCAATGCCAAACAAAGCGAAACTAATCAAAACTACGATTATTCCGGTAAAAAAACCGAAATCCCTGACCAAAGAAAATGGCAAGAAGATACAATAAAGTAATAATAATTGTTTGAGGTGAATCGCATAGGCCAGCGGCATCGGTGTTCTGAGAATCCGCTCGCATCCACCCAAACAATCTACCAAAATGTTCAGCAACTCCTTCATCGCATTCAATTGATATATGTGCAGGCAGTTTTTTTCATATTGTTCCTGTAGGTAATCCTCAATCCAGAAAGCAATTTCTAAAGGAGGATTGTTCATAGTCTTGAGCTTTTGATACCTAGATTGGGAGATTAATCCTTCTAAATCGTTGTCGATCGGCTCTGACCTTAACAGCAACTTAGTCGCCACTGCAAAAGCAACCAGTAACTTTAGTGCGGAGATTTTGGCATTTTTATCTTTTGGTTCGCGTTCTTCAACGGATACCCAAATTTGACGAGATAAGTTACGCACGCTATTGTTTATATTTCCCCAAAGTTTGCGGCCTTCCCAAAATCTATCGTAAGCTGTATTTGTGCGAAAAACCAATAATAAACCTAAGACAATACTGGGAATTACACTACTTAATGTCGGTAAATCTACAGGCAGTCTAAAATGATAAAGTATAGATACGAAAATGCCAAAAACCCCACATCCGATGACGCGAGGCAATACGATCGGAACTACCGAACCTTGAAGGCGTAAAACAGCTTTTAACCAAGACTGCCTTTTCCTATTCATATTACCTACCCTGAAAAACGTTTCTTGAGTTTTTAGTATGCCGATCTTTGGGAGTGGGGGAGTCAAAAGTCAAAAGTCAAAAGTCAAAAGTTCTCCTCTTCCCCTAACCCCTAACCCCTAACCCCTAGCCCCTAGCCCCTAACCCCTAGTATCAATGAATGGCTTCAGGTGGTGTTTCTCCACCAGGCGTGCGAAGCATCTCCACCATTTCTTGAATTTCCAACGGCGGTGGTGCAGTCAGACGAGAAACAACGAAAGTGACAACAAAATTGATCGCCATTCCCAAAGTGCCAATTCCCTCCGGGGAGACACCGAAAAACCAAGGTGGCATTCCATAGAATTTGACTCCCACGATGTAGAAGAGGGTGAAAATTAAACCTACCAACATCCCGGCGATCGCACCTTCTCGATTTGTGCGTTTGTCAAATATTCCCAAAATAATTACCGGGAAAAAGCTTGCTGCTGCCAAACCAAACGCAAAAGCCACTACTTGAGCGACAAAACCTGGGGGATTGACGCCGAAGTACCCCGCAATGGCGATCGCAAATCCGATCATAATCCGACCGGCCATCACCCGTTTCGCTTCCGAAGCATTCGGATCGATGATGCGATAGTAAATATCGTGTGCGATCGAACTGGAAATTACCAACAGCAACCCGGATGCCGTGGACAAAGCGGCTGCCAGTCCTCCCGTCGCCACCAAAGCAATCACCCAAGGAGCGAGTTTTGCGACTTCTGGTGTAGAAAGCACGATGATATCGCGATCGATAGTAATTTCGCTTGTCGCTTTATCAGGTGTTAGCTGAATGCGCCCATCGCCATTTTTATCCTCAAACGTCAACAGCTTTGTTTTTTCCCATTTATTCGCCCAATCAAGCTGTTGAATTTCCTCCACAGTTTTGTTGTGCAAGCTGTCGATCAAATTATAGCGGGCAAAGCTGGATAAAGCGGGAGCCGTAGTATAAAGTATGGCGATAAACAGCAACGCCCAACCAGCGGAGAAACGCGCCGAACGCACGTCAGGAACAGTGTAAAAGCGCACAATAATATGAGGTAATCCGGCAGTTCCCACCATCAGCGCGATCGTGCTAAACAAAACATCCAGCTGCGATTGGTTGGCAAAGGGTTTGGTGTACTCCTGAAAACCGAGATCGACTTGGATTTGGTTGAGTTTAGCAACGATATCGCTAAAAGTGAAGGCCAACTGGGGGATGGGGTTGCCGGTCAGCAATACTGAAATAGCGATCGCTGGAATCAGATAAGCGACAATCAACACGCCGTACTGCGCCACCTGCGTCCAAGTGATGCCTTTCATTCCTCCCAAGACTGCGAAAAAGGCGACAACAATCATCCCGATAATCACGCCGGTGTTGATGTCCACTTGCAAGAAGCGGCTGAACACAATTCCCACACCGCGCATCTGTCCGGCGACGTAGGTCATGGAGATGAAGATAGCGGCGACGACTGCAACTAAACGCGCAATGTTGGAATAATAGCGATCGCCTACAAAATCAGGCACTGTATATTTGCCGAATTTCCGCAAGTATGGTGCTAGAAGTAAGGCTAGCAGCACATAGCCGCCAGTCCAACCCATCAGGTAAACCGATCCGTCATAACCCAGAAACGAGATTAACCCCGCCATCGAGATAAAGGAAGCTGCCGACATCCAATCGGCGGCGGTAGCTGCACCGTTGGCGATCGACGGTACTCCCCTTCCCGCTACGAAAAAGTCTGCACTGCCTTTAGCGCGAGTGTGCCAACCGATATACAGGTAAGCGATGAAGGAGAGGCTAACTAAAAAAATCGTCCAAAGTTCAACAGACATGATTCTTCTCACTCATCGATATCGTGTTTGCGGTCTAGTTTGTCCATCTGCACAGCGTAGATGAAAATCAGCGCCACGAAGACGAAAATCGATCCCTGTTGGGCCATCCAAAAGCCGAGCGGAACGCCACCGAGACGCACGGCGTTTAACGGCTCAACTAGCAGGATACTAAAGACGATTGACACTAACGCCCAAACAATCAGCAGATTTCGGATTAAAGCTGTGTTTGCACGCCAATAAGCTTGATGTTTGTCTTGCTCCATACTTTTTTCTGGCTTTGCAAAATATTATTAACTGCGATCGAGGATACATGGCGTTTGTCGGTCTTTCATATTTGTAAATAAATGTTACACAAATTTAATGAAAAAATGTTGCAGCTTATTGATTTAGTTGTTAACGTGTGCATATAAACCGCTTTTGGTAAAGGCTCGTATCTAGGAGACGTACCATCCATGCTCTGCATCAATGTTGACTGTGCGCGGATTTTCTGATGGCAAAATTGCCGGCAAGATAGTCATAAGTCATTAGTTAGTAGAGGCGATGAACTAATGACTTTTCGACTGGACTGCCTTAAAAAATACTCGATTTAGTGACTGACTTGGCTCAGAGGCGTAGTACCAGTTAAGCTCAAATTATCCTGGATTTTCCGTAACAGACATTTTTCAGTTGTATCTACCTAAAAATGTGAATTCCCTGCACTATCTCTGAGAAATGTCTTCAACTTCAAGAAACTATCACAATTCACTGTTCGTCTAATTATCTGCCGAGGATATTGCTACAAAATTTTAAATCTCGGTGGCTGACAGTGATGCGATCCCTCAACGAAAGGAGGTTTTTTTTAATGAACGTACAAGGAAAAACGGCTCTAGTTACTGGGGCTTCCCGTGGAATTGGAAGAGCGATCGCGATCGAATTAGCCAAACAAGGAGTGAAACGCTTGTTATTGGTAGCACGCGATTCCCAAAAGTTAGCAGAAGTTGCCGCAGAAATTGAAAAGTTGGGAGTAAAAACCGTAACGTTAGCGTTAGATTTATCGCAAATGGTAGAGGTGAATATTGCGATCGCCCAAGCGTGGCGAGATTACGGCCCTATTCATCTTTTAGTCAACTGTGCGGGAGTTGCACACCAATCGCCTTTCTTGAAATCTCCATTGCCGAACGTGCAGCAAGAAATCGCGATTAACTTAATGGGAATGTACACCATGACTCGTCTCGTAGCGAGAAGGATGGCTGCACAACAAGAAGGTACAATTGTTAACGTTTCCAGCTTAATGGGTAAAATTGCCGCACCCACAATGGCTACCTATTCTGCTACTAAATTTGCCATTGTCGGATTCACCCAAGCTTTGCGCGGCGAACTCGCTCAACACAATATCAAAGTGATAGCTTTGCTACCATCTTTAACAGATACCGATATGGTGCGAGATCTGCAATGGTTTAGATGGGTAGTGCCTATGACTACCCAAAAAGTAGCGAAAGCACTTATCGACGGATTGCATAAGGAATCCCCGGAAATTCTGGTGGGATGGCAAAGTTATTTAGCCGTGTGGTGCCAACGTTTTGCACCTTGGTTATTGGAGAGCGTTTTAGTGATGGCTGCGCCACTATCTAAGGATAGACAGAAACGCTATCGACGATTGAAACAAGCTTAAGGAATATTGGATGGGCGATCGCTTTTTCTTGAGAAAGGCGATCGCTTCTTATTCCTGAAGTTAGATGACACGATCGTCGATGACAATTATTTAATTTCTTGATGCCAAATGTCTGGTTTTTAACCACATTTCCAAGTCATCATTGCCAGCAACTGTTTCTAAGGTCTTTAGGCGTTCCTCTATTTCTTCCAGCCGATATTCTGGTATGGAGTTGGAGGATTTTTTATGCGATAGCCATACGCAAGCTGTACCTGTTGCTGCACTTGCACCTAATGCGATCGGTATGGCAATATTATTTCTAGTCGGTGAAAAAATCATGCAAAGCGCCAGCATTCCGGTAGCAAAAGACCAAATTCTCGTTGTCGCAGCAAGTCGGCTATCTGTAGATGGCTCAAAATCTTTTTCTGAAAACATAAATTTTTTTCGCTCATCAACCCTTTACTTCATACATTGCCACACACCGATCGGTTCGCGCTTCCTACTAATGGGTTGAGTCTATTGGGCTAAGTATTTATACCTATTGCTTTGGGAGGAGAGGTGAGAGAGGGTGCGATCGCACTTAAAAAATAATTAAGTTCTATCGGAAAACATCGAAATCATTATCGCAGTCCTTGCTCTCGCAACAGCGCATCTGCCCAAATTGCATCTGATTCCGATAGTGGCGGTACTGGTTCCCTTCTATAATCTATTCGCATATTGTAACCCGCTACATCATACACAGTATTTAATAATGCTTGCAGATCGACTACTGGCTCAGCATCTCCTGACTGTAAAGGGATAGGAAACTTAGGAATTTCATTTTGTAAATTAAACGCATATAAATCGGCTAAAGGACGCTTAGCACTCCGACAAACTAAAATCCGATACTGACTCTGAATCCCATTACTGAAAAATGGCATTGCTTGACCGCTTCGCAATAAATCAATTTCTACTAAATTTGTCAAACTTCCGAATACTTTTTGCCGTTTAGCTTCGTATGCTTTCCGTCCTTCCCCAGAACGTTTGTTGACAGGTGAGAGAATTTCTATCGCCGTTACTACTTCTTTTGTCTCCACTTCTCGAATCTCTAAATATCCCTGTTTGCGAATTTCAGGTACGGGAATTGTTACTGTCACAGGTTGTGCTGGGGGTGCAGCGACAGCGACATTTGTTGTGGCGGGGTTTGTTTCAGTCAGAGGACTTTGTACTACCACATCGGGAATTCCCACCAGCAAATCTTCCCCTCCAGTTTCATACATTCGCACTTCAACGGCGACTATGTACTTAGGACGGAGTTGAGGAGCCAAGAACCTCAAAAGCTCGCTTATCAGTAAGTGATGTACTCCTGGCCAAAAGTCAGGATTTTCTAAATAGGGATTCATTCCCGGAAAGGTCGAAGGCATAAAAGTACCTCTAAGACGATCGCATATATCCCATTGTTAGCTTGTTTGTCATATTATAAGCATACACCGATCGAAGTCTGTCCTAACTAAAAGCCCTAAAATGATAAACTGAAATGCGTAGCATAAAAGTGAAATATGGCACAATACGATCGCTTAATCCTAATGGCAGAGGATGAACTGACACAGTACAGCACCGATGCTCGCAAAATTGAAAAACTCCGTCAAAAAATTGGCTTATCAGTGACTGCGGCGGAACAACGACAGGTGAAAGAAGCTTTGCTTGCGGAAATACCAACAGATTTTTTGAGCCAGTTGGTAGAAAAACAACGTCAGACAGTTGCATTGCCGTTTTGGGGTATTGCTGGATTGGGATTGCTACTGGGTATTTCTTTATCGCAGCCAGTTGACTTTATCGCTACAATTGCAGGTACTGGTATTGCGATCGCACTGCAAAAATGGGGTTGGAAATTACAAGCTAAACGTTTGGTATTGCAAACTCTTGAAGACATCGAACAACGCAGCCGCAACCCCGTTAGTAAAGATGCGGCTACTCAATAGATATCTCCAAAAATTATTGTGGGGTAGGCATCCTGCCTGCCGAGATTCTTTTGGAGGAGATGTCTATTAAGGCTGTTTCGGGTTGATGGTGAAAATGGTTTTTCTATTACAGATTTGGTGAGATGGTGGGTGACGGCACGGTCAATTAATTATTAGTTTTAATGCTGAAATTATGGCCGTTGCCTAACTCACGCTACAGTTAAATAATATTTTAAATTATGTTCCATAAGCTAACATATCTATTGCCGTTTCTATAGCGAAATGAATATCATTTAATTCGTTGTTATTGCCAGTAGTTATGTTAATTTCATCTCCTTTATTTGTAGTGACGATGAGAGTGTAGGTACTTTTCAATTGGTTCAATTGGTAAATAGCAAACGCAATAATAATAACGCCTATTGCTATCCCTAATAAGCTCCTAGACAAGAAAGAAACTATTGCTACCATAACACCAACAGTTAGTATGCGATCGAGCGGTTCCGTATCCGGTTTTTGCTCAACCCGTTTTAGGCTATAAATATCGCGAATATGATATTGGATATTTTTATACTTGAGCAAACTCCTAGTAACAGAAATATCCCCTTTTTGATAAATAATTTTTTCTGGGTGTGCAGATGACATTTATAGCTAGGGCGTCGGAAAGAGGGAGCGGGGGAGTGGGGGAGT
>NZ_JACJPW010000092.1 GCF_014696265.1 Aerosakkonema funiforme FACHB-1375
CAAAATACTAACACTAAGAACTTGGATGTTGTACCAATTTGGGAGAGCCAAGTGGAGGTTTCATCGCATTTTGAACCCCCGTCCCTTTAGGGCTGGGGTGGCTTCAGGGTATGGCACAGATACATTCAATCTAGATAGCCTCTGGAATGAAACGTTGACAGCTATGCTATCCCACCGTTCAATTCGTGCCTATTTGCCTGACTTATTACCGCCACAAACTTTAGAACTTTTAATCGCTGCCGCCCAGTCTGCCGCTACATCTTCCAATCTGCAAACCTGGAGTGTAGTAGCGATCGAAGATCCTGCCAGGAAAGAAATTTTGGCTCAATTGGCAGGAAATCAAGCTCATATTCGCCAATGTCCGTTATTTTTAGTTTGGTTGGCAGATTTGGCACGACTGCATCATCTTGCTATACAACGAGGATTACCTGCTCAAGGTTTAGATTATTTAGAAATGTTTGTTACAGCAACAATTGATGCAGCGTTGGCAGCACAAAACGCGACAGTAGCAGCCGAATCTTTAGGTTTGGGTACGGTTTATATTGGCGGAATGCGAAACCATCCCGAAAAAGTTGCCGAAACCCTTCAATTACCGCCTCACTTGTTTGCTGTTTTTGGTTTGTGTGTGGGTTATCTCGATCCGGCGAAACCTGCGGCAGTGAAACCTCGTTTACCGCAAGCTGCCGTTCTCCATCGGGAAACCTATCATCTCAGTCAACAAGCAGAAGCGATCTCTGAGTATAACGATATTATGCAAAAATTTTACGAATCACAGCGGATGAACGTAGCAGGAGATTGGGTTGAACATTCATTAAAACGAGTGGCAACAGCGCAAGCATTAAATGGGCGCGATCGATTGAAAGAAATCTTGCAAAAACTTGGATTCCCACTCCTTTAAAGAGATAAGTTTGCTCAACATCGAAGTTGATAATAAAAGCAAAAATTACTCATCGTTAACTTTTCCGCGCAATGTCTTGATTTGCGATCGCTTAGTTTTGCTATCCAGACGTTTCTGTTGAGAACTGCGAGTTGGTTTGCTCTTTTTCCGGGGTTTGGGAACTGCGATCGCACTTTTAATCAAATCTTGCAGTCGTTGCAATGCTTCTTCTCGATTCTGTTCTTGAGTGCGATGTTCTTGCGCTTTAATCACAATCACACCTTCTTTGGTAAGGCGCTGGTCGTTCAATTTCAACAGTCGCTCTTTGTAGCGATCGGGTAATGAAGAAGCGATAATATCAAAACGTAGGTGAATCGCCGTCGCCACCTTATTTACATTTTGTCCCCCCGATCCCTGAGAGCGAACGGCACTCATTTCGATTTCATCTTCTGGAATAGCGACTGTGTTGGAAATTTGCAACATTATTCAAACTAAATTGAAACAAGAGCGAATACATCCATACTAAAGGTTAAAATTGAGGAGAGCGCGTTGCGATCGAACTATGGCAAAACAGGAAGAACCCCTCACAGGAGAAGCACTCATCAAAGAAGTCTGTCGGCGGATTCGGGTAGCTCGTAGCTACTGGGATGCTCATAATAATCCTGCCTGTCGGGGAGAACGAGAGCGAGCATTAGCCCTTTACAACACGCTGACCAAAGAACAAAAAGACGAAATTCCGCAACAGTTGCGAGTGTGGTTGCGCTACCGCAGTGAAAAATACTTTGGCGCACACCGCACACCACCCAAGTCCAAACGAAAATCGAAATAGTATTTTCCTCGCACTCTAGATGAAGAGTGATAATTTCTGTTATAATAAGCATCTGCCAGTACATTCCGGTCTGTTACTGACGCATTGGAAAAAAGCTGATTCAAGCTATCCAACTGAAACATAAATTTTTTGCTCTTAGACTGGCCCCAGGTATTTGATTTGGGATAGGGGCATTACTAGGAGCGATCGCATCCATGACATTTCGTAACCTCGGTCTTTCGACCGACCTGCTTCGTGCTGTTGCTGACTCTGGCTACACCTCACCAACCCCCATTCAGCAGCAAGCAATTCCCGCCATTCTGAAAGGGCAAGACGTTTTCGCCAGCGCCCAAACAGGAACGGGAAAGACGGCTGGCTTTACCCTGCCTCTACTGCAACTCCTGGACACAACCAACCCCAACAACGGGCATCGCAAGCCTCGCGCCCTCATCCTCACCCCCACTCGCGAATTGGCAGATCAGGTCAAGGATAGCGTCCAAACCTATGGCAAATACCTGTCCCTGCGATCGACAGCGATCTATGGCGGCGTCGGCATTGGGCCGCAAATTCAAACGCTGCGTCGGGGAATTGATATTCTAGTCGCTACGCCCGGTCGGTTGCTCGACCACCTTGGGCAAAAGACCGTAGACCTATCCCAGATAGAGATACTGGTGCTGGATGAATGCGATCGGATGTTAGATATGGGCTTCATCCACGACATCCGCAAAATCTTGGCGAAACTGCCCGCATCGCGGCAAACGCTGATGTTTTCTGCCACTTTCTCTAAAGAGATTCAGCAGCTTGCCAGCACTCTGCTAAATTCTCCGACACAGATCGAAGTGGCTCCCCGCAATACCGCCGCCGAACAGGTGGAACAGGTGGTTCATCCTGTCGATCGCGATCGCAAGCGAGAACTCCTTTCTTATATGATCGGGTTCCACAATTGGAAACAGGTACTGGTCTTCACCCGCACCAAACACGGAGCCAACCGTCTAGCCGAGCAGCTTGCTAAAGATGGGCTGAAAAGCACCGCAATTCATGGCAACAAAACTCAGGCAGCCCGCACCCGTGCCCTGCAAGACTTTAAGCAAGGGAAAGTGCGGGTATTAGTTGCTACCGACGTAGCATCGCGGGGACTAGATATCGACCAGCTTCCCCATGTGGTGAACTTTGAACTACCCAATGTCCCAGAAGACTACGTGCATCGCATCGGTCGCACAGGTCGCGCTGGAAACGTTGGACGAGCCGTTTCCCTAGTCTCTAGCGATGAATATCCACTCTTAAAAGACATCGAACGGTTGCTCAATCGAACCCTTGCCAAGCTAGTAATTCGAGGGTACGAGCCAACCTCCCCAGCTCAGCCTGTGGCAGAGCAACTGAAGCCGAAGCGATCGAATCAACGTCGCAGTAGCCAGGGAAAGTCCCAGACACCATCCACACCCACCCGCAGCAAAAAGTCCACAAAATCGGGGAATCGCGATCGAAAACGGCTCCGCACTGCCTAAGCCTCCTGCGATTACCGCCGAAAGAAGGCTAGATCCCCGACTTCTTAGAGAAGTCGGGGATCTGTTGCGCTGGCAATTGGAATACTGAGAGTAAGAAAGCGTTTGCCAAAACTTCATCAATCGCACCGAGGTTAAGATTACAATGCCATCTCTCTCGTTTGATACTTATTTAAAGTCAATTCAAAAGAACCTGCAAAAAGGAAGTGAGCGTAGCCATTACCCAGCATTAAAAAATTTGCTGGACGATCCCGCTAATGGAATTGACGCGGTGATTGAAGAAACAGGCAACAAAGCAGGGATTCCAGACTTTACGGTGAAGCGGCGAGAGTTGCTAGTGGGTTATGTGGAAGCCAAAGACGTTGAGCTAGATCTAGATCGGGTAGAAAAAACAGAACAATTACAACGATATCTAGAATCGTTTCCTAATTTGGTGTTGACCAATTATCTAGAGTTTCGCTGGTATGTCAACGGGAAGCGCAGACTTAAGGAGGTATTAGCCGATCGCAAAGGCAATACACTGCAAGTAAAAGATACTGACAAAATTGCGGCTCTGCTGGAGCAGTTTCTCAACTACACAGGCGAGATCGTAAGCAGTCCTGAAGACTTAGCGCGACAGATGGCGAGGTTAACAAAAGCGATCCGATTGGCAACAGAAACGGCTCTTAGCCTAGAGGAATCTGAGGGAGAATTACATCAATTAAAGCAGGGCTTTAGTGAAGTGTTATTGCCCGATTTGACTGATGCTGACTTTGCTGATATGTATGCTCAGACGATTTCTTATGGATTATTTGCGGCAAGAGTCGGTCATGCTCAAAATCCGGCGGGTGAAGTGTTTACCCGTCGCACTGCTGGCACCTATATTCCACCAACAAACCCATTTTTGAAGCGGTTGTTTAATACGATCGTCGAAACTGATGCGGTGAGTCAGATTGATTGGGCGATCGACGATCTCGTGCAATTGCTGTCTCAGGTGGATATGGGCAGCATTCTGGAAAATTTTGGGCGGCGTACTCGTCAAGAAGACCCGGTTGTGCATTTTTACGAAACGTTTCTGGCGGCGTATAATGCGGCTTTGCGAAAGAGTCGGGGCGTTTATTACACACCGGAACCTGTGGTGTCGTTTATTGTGCGATCGGTAGATGCGATTCTAAAAGATCGCTTTGATTTGCCGTTAGGTTTAGCCGATAATGCCAAAGATCCAGTAACGCAAAAGCCGAGAGTGCAAATTCTTGACCCAGCAACGGGTACGGGTACGTTTTTGTATGAGGTGGTGAAGCAGATTTATCGCAATTTAGAAGAAATTGGCATGGCGAACCAATGGGATAGCTATGTGCGAGATAATTTGCTGAATCGGTTGTTTGGCTTTGAGTTGCTGATGGCTCCTTATGCGATCGCTCACCTTAAACTCGGTCTACAACTACAAGAACTAGGCTACCAATTTAAGGGCAAACAGCGATTAGGAATTTACCTCACAAATACGCTAGATGAAGCACTGAAAAAGTCAGAGATTTTGTTTGGTCAGTTTGTCGCACAGGAAGCCAATGAAGCCTCAACGGTGAAGCGAGATACACCTGTAATGGTTGTAATAGGCAATCCGCCCTATTCGGGAAATTCGGCAAATAAAAGCGAGTGGATTGCAGGTTTAGTTAAAGATTATTACTATGTAGACGGTCTGCCATTAGGTGAGCAAAACCCTAAATATTTGCAGGATGACTATGTGAAATTTATTCGCTTTGGTCAATGGCGAATCGATCGCACAGGTTCCGGCATTTTGGCATTTATTACCAATCATGGCTATCTGGATAATCCCACGTTTCGGGGAATGCGCCAGAGTTTAGAGAAGACGTTTGACGAGATTTATCTGATCGATTTGCATGGTAACAGTCGAAAAAAAGAAGTTGCCCCGGATGGTTCACCCGATAAGAATGTGTTTGATATTCAACAAGGGGTAGCTGTGGCTATTATGGTGAAATATCCCAAGGAGAAACCGTGATGAAATGGCGTGTTGTACTTGAAGCCGATGCTGAAACGGGAGACTGGTCTGTTTGGTGTCCAGAATTACCGGGTTGTGTTTCGGCAGGAGAAACAGAAGAAGAAGCCTTAGACAATATTCGTGAAGCGATCGCGCTCTATCTTGAACCAGACCCGATCGAATTAAAATCAGGCACAATTTTGCGGGAGGTTTCCGTCGGATGACCCGCGACCGTCGCATGAATGCAGGTGAAGTTGAGCGGATTCTGGAGCGTTATGGATTTGCATTGATTTCTCAAAAGGGCAGTCACCGCAAGTGGAGAAATCTCGATCGCCAACTTCAAGTAATTGTGCCTTACCACAAGGGACGCGATTTGCCTCTGGGTACGCTACGCAATATTATGATTGGTGCTGACATTCCAGAAAGCGAATGGAAAACGGAGTAAAGTAATCAATGGCTAAGATTTATCACGCCGATCTCTGGGGTTCACGGGAAGATAAATATCGCTATCTTCAAGAGCATGATATTACTACCATTGAATGGACAGAAATCTTTCCTCAATCACCGCTCTATCTTTTCATACCTCAAGACAAAGATTTGCGTACAGAGTACGAAGCTGGCTGGAAAATTACTGAAATTATGCCAGTCAACTCAACAGGAGTCAAAACTCATCGAGATCATTTTGTGTTTGATTTTGATTTATCAGAACTCCAAAAACGCATAGAAAAATTTAGAGACTTAAACATTTCAGATCGAGAAATTAGCGAAACCTATGAGCTTCAAGATACGAGAGATTGGAAGTTAAGCCAAAGACGGCGCTCTCTAAAATCAAACTCTGATTGGGAAAGCTTTTTTACACAATGTCTTTATCGTCCATTTGACTGGAGGGCATATTATCACCATGAAGATGTAGTTGAACTTCCTAGATACGAAGTTACACGACATCTTCTTGAAGAAAATAATTTGAGCTTATGTACGACCCGTCAAGTAAATAGTGAATTTAAGCATATATTTTGTACTAAGTATCCCGTTACAGACTGTACAGTTTCAGTAGCTACGCGAGAACGTACTTATTTATTTCCATTGTATTTGTATCCTGACCCCAGGAATTCACAAAAATCCCTTTTTGAAAGTAATGAAATCGAAACTAACCTAGCTCAGAAGTTTGTTCATGCCATTCGAGAGAAGCTTGGTTACATTCCCACTCCAGAAGCAATCTTTTACTATATCTACGCTATCTTCCATAGCCCCACCTATCGCCAACGCTACGCCGAATTTCTCAAAATCGACTTTCCCCGTGTACCGTTAACCAGCAGCGATCGGCTATTCAAAGACCTGGGGGCAAAAGGTGAGGCGTTGGTAGACCTGCACCTGATGAAATCGAAGAAACTCAATAAGCTGATTACTAAAATGGATGGCGATGGCGACAATGCCGTTACTGAAGTTACCTATAAACCCGCAGAACAAAGAATTTATATCAACAGAAACCGCTATTTTGAAGGCATCACACCCAACGTATGGGAATTTAATATTGGTGGTTATCAGGTATTAGATAAATGGCTGAAGGATCGCAAGAAAGCCAGACGCACCTTATCCTTTGATGATGTATTGCACTATCAAAAAGTCGTGATTGCCCTCAAAGAAACCATGCAGATAATGCAAGAGATCGATCGATTGATTCCCGGTTTTCCGATCGAGTAGACCTTAATTGTCAAGCACTACTAGGATAAGACAATATAAGCCTAAATAGAGTGTATCAGAGCGATAAAATGAATGATTATCGCGAAAATTCTGCGTTCCGATCCATTCTACAGACTCAAAATTTTAGAAAGGAGAAACTCAGGTGACTGTTGCCCAGATTAGAAGTAAAAAAGGCAAAAAAAAGACCGATGCTCAGAATTTATGGTTTTTACATTGGTTAATGGCCGCCTGCTTTCTCGTGCTTTTTGCCACTGGCGCTTACATGACCGATTTGCCAGAGGAAGTAACGTATGGGGAGTCTTTATACGGATTCCATAAGACGCTTGGGGTAGTGGTGATGAGTATACTGCTGGCCAGAATTTTTGTGCTGCTGCGCGTCATCCAACACAAGTATAGGCGGCGTCAGCCCAATTTGACCGGGGAATGGCTGAAAACATTTGCTTTTCATACAATTCTCTACATTTTTATGCTGTTCGTTCCCCTAAGCGGCTATTTTTGTACCAACTCTCATGGCTACGATGTAGTTATATTTGGCACTGGTATTGCTTTGCCAGACTTATTTCCAGAAAACAAAGCACTGGCCGATTTCAGCACCAGTCTGCATTTTTGGCTGTCTTACACATTTTTGGCGACGATCGCAGTCCATGCGATCGACCAATGGAAATACTTGCGGGCGCAAATGCGACGTTTGTACAAAGCGTTGATAAGTCAAAAGTCAAAAATCAACAGTCAAAATTAAAAATTGCTTCCCTCTCCCTAGAAAACACTTAACAAATCGGTCGATTTCCGGGCTTTACCGCATGGATATACTCGCTGCCGGAAGTCGGCCATCCCCGTTTGTAAACAGCTTCCTCCGGCTTTCCCCATCCCAGCTGCAAGATAATTTCTAGGAAATCGGACTTTTCAAAGTTGCACAAACCCGCCCATTCGGTGCGCTGAGAAATTCTGCCCACATCAGCAGGAGAGATCGATCGAAAATCCTTGCCATTATTCACACTCAAATATAAATCCATTCCCGCCGTCACCTCATACCAGAATGCTAATATTGAAGGTTTAGCAGCTTTGAGCGTCTCGATATCGCTGGGCAGAGCAATCAACTGGGCATCTACTTCCGGCATTCGCAGAGTTTTCCCTTTCACCGCGACTTGTCGCCAGACAATACCGGAAACATCGTTTTCCCTTTGATAGCGGTGAATCGTCTCTTTAAAATCTTGATAAGCGGCAAACTTTTGCGCTCCCTCGGATTTGAGAAACCGATCGATTAAAGGATTGCCAGAAGCTTCCGCAGTTAAGTTAAGGCGCTGACCCATGAGGCAGGCTTGGCGCTCTTGGGCCAAAATTTCAATTAGTTCCTTAGTGGTGTAGATGTTGTTGGACATAGAAACACCATCTGGGACGGTTAGGTGGATATTATGTTCTAGGATTATTTTGTATTTTGTTTAATATTACACACCTAAAGATCGATAGTAGGTTGGGTAGAGTGCCAGCGAAACCCAACAAATATTCTTACTTCCTTCCCCTCGTAAAATTATCGATCGCAAGTTACCTGTTGTTCTTTTCTCCCCCACTCCCCACTCCCCCTAATACAATAAGGTGAAAAACACTGAGGTGGTTGGGTTTCGTCACCTCAACCCAACCTACAGCTTATTCGGCGAGTTCCGTACTGAACTCATTCACCAATCGCGGTTTCAATTGTACAGATTGCGATCGAGGTTGCAAGTTAAACAGTTCGCGGAAAACATCGTCTACCCGCTCAAACGGCACTTGTCCCTTCTCATTGAGAACTTCCTTACCCGATCGATCGAGTAAGACAACTTGAGGTACAAAACCTTTGTAGTAATACCCAGGTTCCGTCGTTTCGTAGGTAGATTTGGCTGGGATACTATCCACGCTAACGGGGATAAAATCTGCCGCCCGACCGTAAAATGCTTGCAGTCGGGAAACCACAACAGCATATTGCTTGCAATCCTTGCTGTCATCTACATAGAACACCAACAAAGTCGGCTTATCTGCCTGCAAAGATTGTGCCAAAGTCACTTTTGGCGGCACTAAGGAACCATTCCCGCCATAAAGGACAAACACATTGCCCTCAAAGTAATCGTCGTTGATACCCGCTAAAGCAGGTGGCGTGCCGATGAGTAACAAACAACTCAGGACTGCTACCAGCGTCAGCAGCCAGCTGGCAAAAAGCCTTCGCCAGTAATTCAGAAAAACCGATCTCACTCTACGTACCTGCTCTGAAAAACTTACCTAAAGTCTTAATCTAGCTCTACTTCAGCGCATTCGCACTTCTCGCTTCACGTCAATCAGTACCTTACCATTACGGATCAGGCGATATTCTCCTCGCCAAACACCAGGCGATAACGGTTGATTGGCGGACGCCTTTTTGCCAACATAGCTCAACCAAGCTCGACTGGGCTGAGCGAGGTCTTGTTTGCGGACGGCGAAAGGTTTACCGTCGGGTGCGGTAAGTTGAAATTCTTGTCGATCGCCCTGAAGCACTCCATATGTTTGCACCCAAAAAATCAGCGCCGGACTGTTGTGAGAAAGTTCTGTTTCCGAAAAGCGTCCTTCCCAGATAGCGTTCATAGTTGGTGCTTCGGTGGCAAAACCCGATCGCACCAGACCTGTGGGAACGTAACTCAGAGGCTGTTCCCATAAAGGTTTGCGATCGACTCGACAACCAGTCCCAGCATTGGCACCCACAAACGGGTCTACAACTTTATTCTGGTAGCGAACGGTCAAATGAACGTGAGGGAAGGAAGCTAAACCGGATTCTCCTACCATACCCAACACCGTACCGGCAGCGACTGCGGTATCCGGTTTGGCAACAACGCTGCCGTTGCGGAGGTGACAGTACTGTGTTTGCCAACCGTTGCCGTGGTCAATCACAACTCCGTTACCGCATTCTCTACCTTGAACGTTGGCTTTATCGGTTTCATCGGCGACTCTGCGATCGCTCACTCCGTCCCTAACTCGGAGGACTTTACCGGCAGCGGCTGCTTTGACGGCTACGCCTGCTGCCATCGCCCGTTCATCTGGAATCGCAAAGTCCGTACCGGTGTGATCGTTGTAAGTTTGGCGACCGCAGCCAAAATCGACTTCTGCTGGGCTGGGGTCGCGGTCTACGTAGTGCATGATAAAGCAGTTTTGACCGAGCGTGCAGTCGATCGGCAGCTTCAGTTTGAAGGCAGTTGCGGCGTTAGAGGTGTTTTCTTTACCGAAGCACGCGGGAAGGAGTGCCAGGAAGAAAACAAGAAGTGCGGTGACGAGAAAAGATTTTTTCATGGCAGGAATAGTTAAAAAGGCGAATTGCATTTCAGCTGCTGCGACTGAAGTAAATTGCCGCGAGGATAATCAAACCCAGAAGTGCTAAGGGCACCCACAGATCGATCGGATCTGACATATTAGTTCCTTTTTTGTTGGCAATAACACCTAAAAATTAATATTCTTGATTATATATCTTTAAAATGTAAAGTGAAGCTTATAGGAGCGCCAACGATGACAGCAAGCGACGCGGTAATTTGGCTAAAAGAACGAACAGCTCTAAGCGTGCTGTCGGATGAGGTATTGGAAGCGATCGCGCCAGTTTTGATCGAAAAAGTCGTACCCAACCAAACTCGCCTCGTGCTGGAAGATACGCCACCGGAAGGTCTTTATATCCTCAAACAAGGACGGCTGGAGGGCGATCGCATCAATCAAACAGGTTCGGTTTGGGGTATCAGTTTACTCCCAGGTGCGATCGTTCACGCACAAGAGCTACTATTTGGGCAGTTGGCGCAAAGAACTGTCCAAGCGCTGAGCGAATGTCAGGTGTGGTTTATTCCGGCTGACAAATTTCGGGAATTAGTTGTCAAATACCCGGAAATTACCCAGACTTTTTCCCAGCAACTGGCAATGGAATTAGCGCAGATATCTTCTCAATTAACTTATGAGCAAGAACGCCAAACTATTTTACGTCCCTACTTAGTAACTAAGGCGAAACGAGGAATTGTAGGTAAAAGTCGTTATGCTGTGCGTTTGCGACAGCAAATTAAAAAAGCCACAGAAGATCGCCGTTCGGTGTTAATTTTTGGGGAACCGGGACTGGAAAAAGATAACATTGCCGCTCTGATTCATTTTAGTTCGTCTCAGCGACGACAACCGATGATTAAAATTGATTGCAGTAAGTTGCAGGCAAACGGTGTAGAACTTTTTGGTCGTGCTGGGGGAAAATCTGGATTAATTGAATGGTTGGGAGAAGGAAGTTTACTTCTCAACAATATCCAAGAACTGCCGCCAGAATTGATGCCCAAAATAGCTGAATTGGTGAAAAGTGGCACTTATACACCAGTCGGAAATAAAGGGTCGGAATCGTCGCTCAAAAGTAAGTGTCTAGCACGCATTCTGATGATTTCCGAGAAAACCTTACCTGCGATCGATCGCAGCGTCGGTCATGCAGTCAAAGTTCCGCCTCTGCGAGTAAGAAAAGCGGATGTTGCCGATCAAGTAGAATACTACTTTAGATTGTTTTGTAAAGCTAAAGGTATAAACAAACCTCAAATAACATCAGAAGCTTTGCGATGGTTGCAAGCCTACGATTTTCCTGGCAATCTCAGAGAGTTGCAAAGTTTGGTGGAAAGAGCGATCGTCCAATCCCCTGGTGCGAACGAGCTAACCGAAGCTGTTTTTTGGTCTGCCCAAACTAAGAAAAAACAATTTCGCGTCAATCTCTTAAATGCCTATCCAAGTTTGCGACGATTTTTACGCAGTCCCTGGTGGCCGGATAGAATAAATTATGGCTTCACATTAAGCTTTTTTGCAATTGTTATAGGGATCTTATTTTTTGGCCCTCAGCATCGCCATCAAAATGTGGCTTTAAATTTATTTTGGGCTTGGTGGTGGCCTTTAGTTCTGATTGGTTTTCCCTTTGTAGGACGCCTGTGGTGTGCTGTTTGTCCATTCATGATATATGGGGAAGTTACGCAGAAACTTTCCCTATGGCTTTGGCCGCGTCAGCTAAAGCGGTGGCCGCGACAGTCAGCGGAAAAGTGGGGAGGATGGTTTTTGTTTGGCTTATTTGTTTTAATTTATTTGTGGGAAGAACTTTGGCATTTAGAAGATACTGCTTACCTTTCTGCTTGTTTGTTGCTGTTAATTACTGCCGGAGCGATGATTTTTTCCGCTATTTTTGAGCGGCGATTTTGGTGCAGGTATCTGTGTCCGATCGGTGGAATGAATGGCTTATTTGCCAAATTATCGATGACCGAATTAAGAGCGCAGCAAGGAACTTGTTCGGCAGAATGCACTACTTATCAATGTTACAAAGGTGGGCCTCAAAAAGGGGAGGGCTTGGAGACTGATGGCTGTCCTTTATATTCTCATCCAACCCATTTGGAAGATAACAAAGATTGCGTACTTTGCATGACTTGCCTCAAAGCTTGTCCCCATCGATCGGTCGAGTTAAATTTGCGTCCGCCAGGGATTGAGTTATGGACTACTCATGTGCCTCATGCCTATGAAGTGGCGCTGCTAATGTTGTTGTTGGGAGGTATATATCTTCATCGCCTGCCGGAATTAGAATCTTGGTTGGGATTGAATTTCAATTTAGATTTGTTTTTGCCTCATTTGGCATTTGTTCTGGTAGTTTTGATTGTGCCTACATTAGTTACTTTGTTGGCATATGGCTCGATTCAGCTATTTAATCGTTTGTTGAAACCGCGCTCGTTTGTAGAGTTGGCTTACGGTTATTTACCTCTGGTTTTGGGGGGTAATTTGGCTCATTATTTGCAACTGGGTTTGGGCGAAGCGGGACGAATTCTGCCATTAAGTTTGGCTACTTTTGGGTTTAGCGGTGAAGGTTTACCGATATTGGTAGCGCATCCAGCCACGATCGCATTTTTGCAGGGAACAACCCTGATTTTTTCTGTGCTTTTGTCAATAGTCTTAACGCAAAAAATTGCTCGTCAACCGCTGCGATTTTTGCTGCCGCAACATTTGGCAACGATAGTTTTGGCAGCAAGTATGTGGGCAATTATTATCGCAAGCTAGTTACTGCTTGACTTCAATAACGTTTATCGGATCGCCAGATAAAGTTTCTTTAGCTGATATGAGGTTGAGACATTGTGATTTTTTTTGCTTGGCGAGACTCGCATAGTTACGCAAGTCGGCAAAGCGCCAGCCATCGATCACTTTGTCGAAATGTGCAACAGCTGCTGTGCAATCAGCGTTTCGGTATGCTTCGTATCCGATGGTGTAGTTGTTAGCGTCTATGAAAAATCGACCGACTGTATATCCAGAAGCAGCAACATAAAGAAGAAGTGCCACAAGCTCAATTGGAGGTTTGAAAAGGTGTTTGGCGTTTTGGGATGAGTGTGTGGAAAACATAACTAATCCTCAAGTATCAGGAGTGTCAATTTGGCTTGGATATAACTAAGCCTTGAATTTTGGCCTGATATCGGGTGTGCCTGACCCAATGGCACTTATGCAGCCTGACATCATAAGTTATATATACAAGCTGACTAGCTGTGATTCCGGATGGCGGATGGCGATCGCAAATACAACCTTTTCTGGCTGAGTTTAAATCAATCAAAATAAGTTATTAAAACGATATGATTTACTTATGATTTGGCTGGCTTGGGGCAGTTGGGTCATTGTTGGCTGGGTCAATCGTCAAACACACTTACTACAGGGGCAAAATCAAACTCATAATTATGCAGCTATTCACCATAGGTCACTCCAATCTCAGTATTGAAGCTTTTATTTCGTTGCTTCAACAGCATGAAATTACGGCGGTGGCGGATGTGCGATCGCATCCCTACAGCCGTCGCTTACCCCATTTCAATCAATCCGCCTTAAAAGCATCATTACAAAACATTGGCATTCGCTATGTTTTCCTGGGTCGAGAACTAGGTGCAAGACCGGAAGATTTAAGCTGTTACGATAATACTGGCAAAGCGCTTTACGAAAGAATTGCTGCCACTAACCTATTTGCCGAAGGAATTCAACGCTTAGTTAAAGGTGCTGAAACTTATCGAATTGCGATGATGTGTGCGGAAAAAGATCCGCTTACCTGTCATCGCACTATTTTAGTTTGTCGCCAACTGGGAAAATTTGAGGTGCAGATTAATCATATTTTATCAGATGGCAGTTTGGAAACGCAAGAGCAACTAGAAAAAAGGCTCTTAAAGAAATTTAATAAAGATAGCGATCGGCCCATTCAATTAAGTTTATTCGATCCGTCACCTATCAAAGATGAAATCGATCTAGAAGAAGCTTATAATCGACAAGGTAACGAAATTGCATATGTCAAAGAAGATTAGATCCCCGACTTCTTGAAGAAGTCGGGAATCTAGGCAGCATTAGATCCCCGACTTCTTGAAGAAGTCGGGGATCTAGGCAGCAAGTTTTACTTATTTTAGAGGTATTCGACCATGAATAAAGAGATTAACTTATTTACGATCGGCTTTACTCAAAAAAGCGCCGAGCAATTTTTTGAGACTTTGCTGAAAGCAGGAGTACAGCGAGTCATAGACACGCGACTGAATAACGTTTCCCAATTAGCTGGATTTGCCAAACGTAAAGACTTAGAATATTTTCTCCGCAAAGTAGGCAATATCGAATACATTCACATTTTAGACTTAGCACCCACTCAAGATATCCTTGATGCTTATAAAAAGAAGAAAGGTGATTGGGAAACTTACGAAAAACAATTTATCGATTTAATCGTAAAACGCAAAATAGAGGAGAAAGTTTCGCCAGATATTTTAGATGGAGGATGTCTGCTATGTAGCGAAGCAAAACCACATCATTGCCATCGCCGCTTAGTTGCCGAATATTTAAATAAAAAGTGGGAAAATGTGAAAATATGCCATCTATGACACGGATAATTTGCCTTGCTAATTCATGGAAGCGAGGTGAAAGGTGCATCGCCGGAATTACTCCCATGAAAGGACAGTGGATTCGTGCTGTTTCCGATTTACCAGATGGTAAAGTTACCAAGGAAATGCGACTGATTGGGGGAACAGAACCCGGATTATTAGATATTTTAGAAATTCCCTTAGCCAAAACTGGGCCTGATTATGGTTTCGAGAGCGAAAACCTTTCCATATTGCCAGGAAAATGGATGCGTTCTGGACAAGTTCCCCCAGCTTACCTGCTCCAATATTGTAGCAAAGAAGAATATATTCTGCACAACGATTTGAGATATGTGGAAGTGCCATATTTGCAATCATTACCACTATCTCAGCGTCGCACCTTGGAACTGGTAAAAGCAGTAGAAATATCAGTTAAACCTCTTGGCGTGAAATATGAAGGCAGTCAAAAATGGTCAGGTACAATAGTCACTGAAAATAATCAAACATTGACAACAACTATCACCGATCCGGTATTTGTGAGGAAATTAGATTTAGGATATCGTCCGAAAAATCATTGTTTAGTCACAGTTAGTTTGAGTATGCCTTGGCGACCTCCCGATTGGGAAAGAGGCGATCCTTGTTGGAAATTGATCGCGGGTGTAATAGAGTTACCTGATTCTGGGAAGAAGAAAGTAGAGGTGAAAAGCGATGAATATGACGAACTGCCGTTTTGAATTTCTGATGGTATAATGAGCATAAGTAGTCGCAGCAAAGGAAGTGAAATTATGGCAACAAAAATTTATTCTTTGAGTGCCACCCAAACAGATGATTTACCCAGATTATCACTGCCGGAATCATTTTATAAAGAGCATCCCCAATGGACTAATGCCAGCGTGAAAATAGAGGTATTATCTGATAACACTCTCCTGGTGAAGTTAGTAGCTGAAGATGAGGATGATGAAGAAGAGGAAGACCCCAAAATGCTGCGACTATTCCTAGATGCGCTAATGGCAGATGCAATCAAAGATCCATCTATTCTTGTGCCTTATACAGAGGAGATGAAAGCAGAAGAAGACGCACTTTTGGAAGGAGTTACATTAGACTCATGACTCATCTAATTTCGCATGGGTGGAATATCCGCTTCCACCCTTTATTCAGCAAACAGCGGCTAGATTTAGTTAATGATGTTAAGAAAATTAAAGCTCGATTATCGGAAGAAAAAGAATATCGAAGTAACTTGAAGGGAAACTTCTTCATATATTGTAACTTTCTGCTCATCTATCAAAGCCTCTCGATCCCATTTTTCTTTAAGTCCTTATCTAGTAAGCTTTTGAGCCCTTCAGTTTCTCAAATTTTTGGCTTTGATAAGCAAAATTAATCACACTAAGTCCGTCAGAGCCGATTATTTCTTAAATTTGCTCTTTTTCTGTCTTGACATTGGGAAGTACTATACCTTACCTTAGACTCCATCGAAGTGCAAAGTCATTGCTGTTGATTTTCGCCACGTTTATATCTTTGGCGGCTCATTTCATTGTACGACTTGCGATATTCGACAAGATGGTAAACTAGAAGAATAAGGTTTGACTATGTGGTTAGTTGTTGATATTCAGTAATTTTCCACTGGCTGGGCTAAAGATTTTTTTGTGTACCTGTAATTCCTTTTCTCAATTATGTCAATTTTAATTTTATGCTCTTGAGGATAAACATGGAAAACACTTCATTAACGATAAAATTAGAGGCTGAGTCTAACTGCAAATTTCCCCCCACAGATATGCTTCCGTTTAACACTGAAGCATTCATGGGCAGTAAGCGGGAACAATTCCACTGTATGCTAAATCTGGAAACTTATCCGCAAGCTTTGCCAGATGTTTTAAAATTAGCAGAGAGTTACTTTAAAGAGAGTAGCGACTATTCTAAATATCCAGGGTTTAGTTATAGTCTTGATGCCTTTGAAGATTGGTTAAATTATGAATACAATAAAGCTCTTTCCTCAACCAAAAAAGACTACTGGCTAGATTCAGGAGAATTATGGAATGGATTAAATGTAGGCCGATTTTCTCAAGAATTGGTATTAGTACGATTGCTTCAAAATGCTCCATTTGCCTTGTTGGATGGAGTATGGCTAACCAATATCCTTCCTTGCGGTCCGAGTAACCAGGTGGAGTGTATGCTCTTTCGTATTCGTATGGATGAAGGAGGCAATGGAATATTTGAGCAGCATCACCCTAACCTCTACGATCGAACAATTAAAAATCTTGGTATTGACCTCGCTCCGGTGGAAAGTCGTGCTTTTATTGAAAACTCTAACCTGATGGATTTTGCCTTTGAAGAGCCAGTGTTTCAACTCGCTGTAGGAATGTTTCCTCGGCGTTTCTTTCCAGAATTATTGGGTATGACACTTTATTTAGAGTGGGGGGAAACTCCCGTTTCTCTACAACTGGCTAAGTGTCTAGAAGGTCGCAATATCAACCCCTTCTACTACACAGTTCATAAGAAGGTTGACAATATCAAGGATGGGCATGGCTTTATAGCGAAAAAAGCCGTAGAACTCTATTTGCAGATGATTTTAGATCGCGAGGGAGAAGAGCAGGTACCACTATATTGGCAACGAATTTGGCAGGGCTATCATACCTGGGAAAAGCTTGGTATTGCCTTTGAGCAGAATACACAAACTCATTTGGCAGCTTTGAAAGATTTACTAGATTAGTTCTTGATGGCAAGCTATTTTATATAACGTGAGTCTCTCCCGTACTTAAGGTGATAATTTTTGCTAATCAGTTGGTCTTTTAGCTTCAGTAGTGGGAAGCTCAACGCTCTGAGGCTAATAAGTTAGTTTTTATATCTATGACTAAGCTAAAGCCGTCATACCACAGGCTTTGCCAACCATCTATTAGATTTTGCGATCACCTCAAGTACGGGAGAGCCAATTTATTCAAGGAAGAACTGGTATAATTTGATTCGATCGCTAAGTCAGGCGGTGGATCGGTTTGCAAATCTATTATTTTGCTTCTGACTAGCGATTCATTTTGAATATAAAAACATGGTTCGATCGCACTGGTTAAATCTTCCCGTTCCAATAGTAAAGCACCCAATTCCATAATCTCAATTTCTAGCGGTTTCCAGAAGAAGCTTTTGATTTGGCAACTGTTGGTGTATTAACTGTTTGGGCATTCATTTTTTATTCCTCTTCTTGGGAAATTAGAAACCGATTTGATGATGTTCCATTATATCTCTCATTCTTAGCAGCAGCAATAAAGTATTCAGGAATCCAAAAATTATCGATCGGCATCAAAATTGCCACAGGTATAAAGATATCAAATTCTTTTCCGCCTAAATTGGCAGGTGGGAGAAAACCAAAAAGTTGGCCATACTCTACAACATCAGCAACGATGTCATCGAAATCATCTTGAAATTCATCGATTCTGAGACAGCGTATTCCTCCTTCATTTTCGTAATATTCCTCTTCGCAAGGGGTGAATTGTGAAGGTTTAATATCCTCCAAGAGATAATCCAATCGCTCGAACTCATCAATGGGAACGATCGCTGCTACCTCTTCTCCTGCTTGCAGCAAAACAAAGCGCTTTAGATCGCACATCACTTGCGCGATCGCATCCATCAACTTATCCTTCACTTCCTCAATTGTTAAACGAATAAACCCCTCATCCTCACCCACAGAATTTTTAACCATCTCCGATATCCAGTAGTGCAGAATAGATTAAGTAATTCCAAGACTAACGCAAATACCTATCTCCAAAACCGCCTCTATGACTCATCCCTTCCTGCAACGCCTGCACAGTCCCGATCGTCCCGTCATCGTCTTCGATGGTGCGATGGGAACTAACTTGCAAAAGCAAAATCTCACTGCTGCTGATTTCGGTGGGCCGGAATATGAAGGTTGCAATGAATACCTCGTCCATACTAAACCGGAAGCAGTCGCGATCGTACATCGTGACTTTCTCGCCGCTGGTGCAGATGTAGTTGAAACCGATACCTTTGGGGCGACTTCCGTAGTGCTGGCAGAGTATAATTTGGCAGATAAAGCGTATTATCTCAACAAAGCTGCGGCAGAACTCGCCAAGCGCGTCGCTAATGAATTTTCCACGCCAGAGAAACCCCGCTTCGTGGCAGGTTCGATCGGCCCCGGCACAAAATTACCTACTCTCGGCCATATCGATTTTGACACGCTGAAAACCGCATTTACCGAACAAGCAGAAGGACTTTTCGACGGCGGCGTTGACTTATTCATCGTGGAAACTTGCCAAGATGTGCTGCAAATCAAGGCGGCGCTGAATGCGATCGAAGATCTTTTCCAGAAAAAAGGTCAGCGCATTCCGCTGATGGTATCGGTAACAATGGAAACTACGGGTACAATGCTCGTCGGTTCCGATATCAGTGCGGTGTTGACGATTTTGCAACCTTATGCGATCGACATTCTCGGTTTGAACTGCGCCACCGGGCCAGATAGAATGGCCGAACACATCAAATATCTGTGCGAAAACTCCCCCTTCGTAGTTTCCTGCGTCCCCAACGCAGGTTTGCCCGAAAACATCGGCGGTCACGCACATTACAAACTCACCCCGATGGAATTACGGATGGCGCTGACCAAATTCGTAGAAGATTGGGGCGTGCAAGTCATCGGCGGTTGTTGCGGGACTCGCCCCGAACACATTCAAGCATTAGCAGAAATTGGTCAAACTCTCAAACCGAAAGAACGCCATCCCAGCTACGAACCATCCGCAGCATCCATTTATACCGCACAGCCCTACGAGCAAGATAACTCATTTTTGATTGTGGGCGAACGCCTCAACGCCAGCGGTTCTAAAAAGTGTCGCGACTTGCTAAACGCCGAAGATTGGGACGGATTGGTATCTTTAGCCAAAGCCCAAATGCGAGAAGGGGCGCACGTTCTCGACGTAAACGTGGATTACGTGGGACGGGATGGCGTGCGAGATATGCGGGAATTGGCATCAAGGCTAGTAACAAATGTTACTTTGCCGCTGATGTTGGACTCGACGGAATGGGAAAAAATGGAAGCGGGGCTGAAAGTTGTCGGGGGTAAGTGTATACTTAACTCGACCAACTATGAAGATGGCGAACCGCGTTTCTTTAAGGTTTTGGAGTTAGCGAAAAAATATGGTGCGGGGGTAGTAATCGGTACAATTGATGAAGATGGAATGGCGAGAACGGCAGAGAAAAAGTTTCAAATTGCCCAACGCGCCTATCGTCAAGCTGTAGAATACGGTATCCCACCTCAAGAAATCTTTTTCGATACTTTAGCATTACCAATTTCTACCGGAATTGAAGAAGATCGGGCAAACGGAAAAGCTACAATTGAATCTATCCGTCGCATCCGTCAAGAGTTACCGGGATGTCATATTTTGCTGGGTGTTTCTAACGTTTCATTCGGCTTAAATCCGGCGGCGAGAGTTGTGCTGAATTCCATGTTTCTGCACGAAGCAATGGCAGTGGGAATGGATGCAGCAATTGTCAGCGCCAGTAAGATTTTGCCGTTAGCGAAAATTGAACCGGAACATCAAGAAGTTTGTCGCAAATTAATTTATGACGAACGGCAATTTGAGGGGAATGTGTGCGTTTACGATCCTTTGGCAGAGTTAACCACGCTGTTTGAAGGGAAGACGACAAAACGCGATCGCACTGAAGACAATAACCTCCCCGTAGAAGAACGCCTCAAGCAACATATCATCGACGGCGAACGCATCGGCTTGGAAGAACAACTGAAAAAAGCACTAGAAAAATATCGTCCTCTCGATATTATCAATACCTTCTTGCTGGATGGGATGAAAGTTGTAGGCGAGTTGTTTGGATCGGGACAAATGCAATTACCTTTCGTATTGCAATCAGCCGAAACGATGAAAGCAGCAGTCGCCTACTTGGAACCTTTCATGGAAAAGCAAGAGGCGGGTAATAATGCGAAGGGAACCTTCATAATTGCTACTGTCAAAGGTGATGTTCACGATATTGGTAAAAACCTGGTGGATATCATCCTTTCCAATAACGGCTACAAAGTTGTTAACTTGGGAATTAAACAGCCAGTTGATAACATCATTGAAGCTTACGAAAAGCATAAAGCAGATTGCATTGCGATGAGTGGCTTGTTGGTAAAATCGACTGCGTTTATGAAGGATAATTTGGAGGTATTTAACGAACGGGGAATTACTGTACCAGTAATTTTAGGTGGTGCGGCGCTGACTCCCAAATTTGTCCATGATGATTGTCAGAATACCTATAAAGGTAAAGTGATTTATGGCAAAGATGCGTTTGCAGATTTGCATTTTATGGATAAATTGATGCCTGCTAAAGCTGCTGGAAATTGGGATGATTTGCAGGGATTTTTGAATGAAACCGCAGATGTAGGCGAAGCCTTCCCCGAAGGGGTACGCAGATTAACGCAGATTAAAGAGAAATCTGTGAGTGAGTCTAATGGTGATGTGGCAGTCAAGGAACCGCAGGAGGTTGATACCAGGCGTTCTGAGGCTGTTGCAGTGGAGATCGATCGCCCAACGCCGCCTTTCTGGGGAACGCAAATTTTACAGCCGGAAGATATCTCTTTAGAGGAGATTTTCTGGTATTTGGATTTGCAAGCTTTGATTGCTGGGCAATGGCAATTCCGCAAACCAAAAGAACAGTCAAGGGAAGAGTACGATGGATTTTTGGCTGAAAAGGTTTATCCTATTTTGCAACAGTGGAAGCAACGAGTTATTGAGGAAAAATTATTGCATCCTCAAGTAGTTTACGGTTATTTCCCTTGTCAATCTGAGGGTAATTCGCTACATATCTATGATGCAGAAGCATGGAAGAACGGGCAGAAAAAACAAGTTACTACATTCAACTTCCCCCGTCAAAAATCTTTGCGACGTTTGTGTATTGCCGATTTCTTTGCGCCTGTGGAAACTGGGCAGATTGATGTGTTTCCGATGCAAGCGGTAACTGTGGGAAATATTGCAACTGAGTTTGCACAGAAATTGTTTGCAGATAATCAATATACCGATTATTTGTATTTTCATGGTTTAGCTGTGCAAACTGCGGAAGCTTTGGCAGAATGGCTACACGCAAGAATTCGCCACGAGTTGGGTTTTGCTAATGAGGAACCTGATAATATTCGGGATATGCTTGCACAACGTTATCGCGGTTCTCGATATAGTTTTGGATATCCGGCTTGTCCGAATATTCAAGATCAGTATAAACAGTTGGAATTGTTGGGGGCTGAACGAATCAATCTTTATATGGATGAAAGCGAACAAATTTATCCCGAACAATCTACAACTGCGATTATCACCTATCACCCAGTCGCGAAATACTTCACCGCTTAATTAGTAGGGTTGGCTGTTGTTTTTAGGCTTAGAAACCCGGTTTCTTAGAGAAACCGGGTTTCTTTGTTGGTGTCATACATTATAATGAAAACAGTCAATAAAAAGCGAGAAATAATATGGCAGAATTGAAGATTATTTTATTGATATTCGTAATAAGTCGCATACCCCGCCAGCGATTCAAATCGCTGGCGGGATTTAAGCAGTGGTGCAAGATATTCCCCACCTTACGCTAATTTCTATGCCGTTGCTGCCTTTTTATCCAATTCATCTTTCGATCGATTTGTCTCAGAATGAGATATTTCTGAGTCTGCAATATCATCCTCAAAAACTTCCGGGCAGTATTTTTTCAGATTCTCCAAAAACTGCTCAGGCGTAACTTCTGCGAAATGTTTGTAAAGAATATCAGCACATTTTTTAGGGTCAAGCATTTTACCATTATTTAATTCCTCATTATAATCTTACCAAACGCGACTCCTCAATCAGAGAAGTATCTCTGACGGCTATCTGCACATGAGCGCGATCGAAAATAGCGGAATTGGGATAAACAGGCTCACCCTCTAGGAAAACCGCTCGAATTGTACGAGGTATCTGACCCTGTTCGCCAAGAACTTCAACAATATAGTTAAAGCAGGCACAATCTAGCCGATGCGCTTTCGATCTCTGAGGGTTCTGTCGAGGTAAAGGTCTGTTGCCTTGCGAGTACTCCTCTACAAATGAGTTGTAGATGTTCCTGATAAGCGGAAACCAGCTAATGTCCACTAAATCGATGCAGTCATCCAAGCGGATAGTGGAACGAATTACAGCCGGATTTGCAGGATGTTGCTGCTTGGCCCATTCCCAAGCGCGTACTGGCGCATCTTGAAAGAAATAAACCCCTGTTCCCAGCCAGTCGTAGTCATTGGAACTAACGTTAAAACCTTGCTGAATAATTGTTGCCGCTGCCTCCGTATTTGTACCGTGATAGCCGTAGACTCGAATCGTTTCAGACACTCAAAAACTCCTCACTAGGTTATGCGATCGTAGCCACAAAATTTATCTGTTCTCTCATGTTAAATAGAACCAAAAATCTGGAAAAATTGAGATAGGGATTTCCCGCCAAGCTCTATTTTAAACAAGAGGTAGATAGACGATGCCAGCAATCAAAAATTTTGACAATACCACAGAAGCACTACTCGATTTGTTAAGAAGCACAAAGGAAGGAAAAACTCAGTTACCTGATTTTCAACGCTCTTGGGTTTGGAACGATGAACAAATACGCAGCCTTCTAGCTAGTATTTCCTTATCGTATCCTGTTGGAGTAGTAATGATGCTGCAAACAGGTAATCCTGATGTGCGGTTTCAATCTCGACCGATTGAAGGTGTTACACTTAATAACTCCATACAACCAGAACGATTAATATTGGATGGGCAGCAGCGATTAACATCTCTTGTTCAATCACTTCTTTTAGGCAAACCAGTCATTACTAAAGATGCACGAGGCAAAAATATTCACCGATGGTATTATATTAATATTGTTAAAGCTCTCGATCCAAATTTTGAACGAGAAGAAGCAATTGTAAGTTTGCCGGAAGACAAAATTATTCGTAATTTTCGTGGCGTTATTGAGGAAGACTACTCAACGCCTCAAAAAGAATATGAAAATAGTCTATTTCCTGTAGCGCAAATTTCTGATTATTCTGATTGGATGACCAACTATAACGAATTTTGGGATTACGACAGGGAAAAAGTCAAGCTATTCAATAAATTCAACCAAGAAATTATCAAACCTTTTGAACAGTACCAAGTACCAGTAATTTTATTACGTAAAGAAACACCAAGAGAAGCAGTTTGTCAAGTTTTTGAAAAAGTAAATACAGGCGGCGTATCGCTTACAGTTTTTGAATTGATAACTGCTACTTTTGCGGCTAATGAGTTCGACTTGCGAGAAGATTGGGCTAAACGAGAAAAGGAACTGAAAAAACCTCAATATCAGGTTTTAAGAAATATTCAAAATACTGAGTTTTTGCAAGCAGTAACTCTTTGCGTCACTTACGAAAAGCCTCCTGTAAGTTGTAAGCGCAAAGATATACTGAAATTAAATCTTCAGCAATATGAAAAATGGGCTAACTCAGTCACGCAAGGATTTAAACAAGCAGCAGAATTACTCCACACACAAAAAATATTTACCGAGCGCGACCTGCCTTACCAAACTCAACTTACCGCTCTTGCAGCTATTTTAGCAACATTAGGAAATCCCGTTAATCATGCTGAGGATAATGCAAAATTAATCCGTTGGTACTGGTGCGGAGTCTTCGGCGAACTATACGGTAGTGCGATTGAAAGCCGTCTTGCTAAAGATTTACAAGAAGTGGTGGAATTGATTAAGAATAATGGTTCTGAACCTGTCACAATTAGAGATGCTAATTTCGCTCCTAGTCGCCTACAATATCTCTACTCGCGAAGAAGTGCTGCTTATAAAGGTTTATCAGCTTTGTTATTGCGAGATGGTGGCTGCGATTTCCACACGGGTTATCCTATCGACACTCTAAAAAACTTCGACCTTCCTATTGATATTCATCACATTTTCCCGCGCCAATGGTGTCAAAAAAATGGTATTAAAGCAGAACTTTACGACAGCGTAATCAACAAAACTCCCCTTTCAGCTAAGACTAACCGCCAGATTGGAAGCAATCCGCCAAGTATCTACTTAGCCAAAATCCAAAAAGACACAGGGATTTCGGAAGCAAAAATGGATGAAATTTTGCGATCGCACGTCATCGATCCAGTTGCTTTACGTGCTGATGATTTTGATGCCTTCTTCCAAGCGCGTCAAAAAGCACTGCTTGAACGTATAGAAAAAGCAATGGGTAAAAATCTTGTGCCTGTACCGGATGAATCAGTTGAATCTATCGATCGAGATGAGTACGACGACCTCGATAATGAAGATGATTTCCCTCAAGCTAGTTAGATTTTAGGTAATGCGATCGCACTCCCCATCACCACAAAAATAGCGATCGCCTTATCCTCAAAAATATTCCAAATTAATTAGGAATTATATCATTTTTTTGAGTATAATTTAGCTATCGATCGACATCCCTCAATTGAATATTGCAGCAAGAAATTTTGAAAGAAGCGATCGCACCCTCCCCCTCACAACCCCTCTAAATCAAGTCTATTCCAAACAATCTAGAAAAGCGATCGCTACTTTAGCTTAAACATCCCACCAATCGACCTCAACAGTACCGAAATAGGTCGCCTTTAATTTGTGCGATCGCTCTTTGCGATCGGATCTGGGAATACTCCAGTTACTAACTTAGCTCTACTACCTAGTAAAAGCACGCAAAGATTGTCTATGTTTGTAAGGCGATCGGCTTTCTGGTTAACAGGTAAACCCTAAAATATACTTATATTCACTGAATAGTAAGCAAAAAATTATAAATTTTTCGTGAAGATTACCTCAAGTTTATAAATTTTTTGTAAAGTTTATCCGAAATATCGCTGCCCTCGTTAATTCTACGTTAAAGTTAAAATTACTTCGTTAATTACGTAAGTATCTGTACTTAATTAAAAAGGTGCTACGTAAAATAACGTACTGTCTAAGCAAAAGACCAATCCTTCTTATGAAAGCAATTACGAAAACAAAAAAACTTTGAAGGCGGTAAAAACCTTGCCTTGGCCACAAATACCACTATTGGCTTTGGCGGAACAATCGTCTCTACCTTGACATTGCAACAATAACTCTCCCAGAACCCAGAGCAATAGCGAAATCATCTTTTTGTAGGAATTGCAAATATGAAACCGATCCATAAAATTGCCACATCAGCAACAGTCGCTGTGACTGCTACCCTCGGTTTTTCAGTTAACGCACTAGCAGCTACCTTTAACCCTAGCGAGGTTCAATACCACAAATTAATCGTTGCTGGAGATCCTAACGGTACTCCGCCAGATTCCCCCAGTAACCGAGTTGACCCCAACACTACCACATCGCCATTTGCGGGGGTCGGTAGCCTGTTCATGGATCTGGGAGGAGGAAGTGGTTTCCTCTGTACTGGTGCAACCATTAGTTCAACGCACATCCTCACTGCCGGTCATTGCCTTGATGAAGATGACAATGGCACAGCCGACTTTTTGCCTAATAAGGTTCGTTTCAATCTGAACTTTGGCAGCGATCTTTCTCACACCATCACCGCCAGTGCGCTCAATATCAATCCTGACTACACTGGTTTTCTCAATCCAACAGTCAACGATGACATTGCCATTATCACCTTGAGTGAGGCTCTACCTGATGGAGTACCCATTTACGACCTTTTCCGCAATCCTGTTTCAGAAGGCGAGACGTTTACAATGGTCGGGTATGGCACCACGGGTAACGGAATTGATGGATTGACCGGCGGAGCCAGCTTTAATGTAAAGCGGGTAGGTTACAACAACGCCGACTTGTTTGATGTTGATGACGAAGGCAGTGGTGTAAATGAAGTATTCTATTACGATTTTGACGGGCCAGATCCATCTACCAATTTGATTGGTGGTTTGACCCTGGGTAACGATATTGAAGGCAGCATAGGGCCGGGGGATTCTGGTGGCCCCAGCTTCGTCATCAAAAATGGTTCTATGTTCCTCGCTGGTGTCAATACCTTTGAATTCACTACATCCGATGAACAAATATTCGGTACATTCGGTACTGGTGGAGGCGGGATACTCGTTTCTTCCTACACCGATTGGATTGATAGTATCGTTAAGCCAAAATCAGTACCAGAGCCGTCTAGTGTTGTCGGAACATTAATGTTAGGTGCTTTAGGTACTGGTTCTTGGCTGAAGCGCAAGCAAAAAAAAGGTGCTTAAGTTCGGCTAGTATTAGCTGTGCAAACTAACGGAATTTATACTCAGCTATGCGGGGGATGAACTTTGCTACAACACTGCAAAGTCTCCCTCACAATTTATACAAAATCCAGGTTGTTTAGCCCCTTTAATTTTTGACATAAACATTGTAGAGATGTTTCATGAAAAGTCTCTATAGCCGAGCGAGATAAGAAGGCGATCGAAGCGGATTTGGTATTATAAAGGTAATCCCACGTTATTACCCATAGGCAAAATTTTTTTGTGTCTAATCTTGTTGGCCGCAGAAATTTTTTGAGGCAGAGCGCTAATATACTTACTTTAGCGGTACTTTTGCTAGCGAGTTGTAACTCTGGTAGCAACCGCTCCACGAATATTCGATCGCCAACAACAGTAGTTACCACTATGAAACTAGAAAGCGATGCCTTTTCCGCCAACGGCACTATCCCGTCTAAATATACTTGCGATCGCCAAGATTTTTCGCCACCCCTGAAGTGGGATGCACCACCGACGGGAACGCAAAGTCTGGCTTTAATTGTTGATGACCCCGATGCACCGATGGGAACTTTTGTCCATTGGGTTCTTTACGATTTACCGACTGAAATCACCAATTTACCAGAAGCAGTTCCCAACGACGCAACGCTGGCAAGTGGCGGTACTCAGGGTAAAAATGATTTTGGTAAACTCGGTTATGGTGGCCCTTGTCCGCCTAGCGGCACGCACCGTTACTTTTTCAAATTATACGCTTTAGACCGATATTTAGAATTAGCATCGGGTGCGACTAAAGAACAATTGGAAGCTGCAATGAACGGTCATATTCTGGCAGCAGCAGAACTAATCGGACGCTATTCGCGACAGCGTTAATTTTTTCTATTGCCAAATAACAAAAAAGCACCTTTTTTAAGGTGCTAAAAATAACTACGATCGCTTCCCATTTTTATTGATAAGTACGATTGTAATTGCGGGCTCCAATAGATGCACCGATCATCGACGCTACCAAACCCAGTAAAGAACCGAACACAAACGACCAACCCACTCTAGCCGCATTGCCAGCAATATCGCGTGCTTGCTGTGCGCTGACGTTGGGAGCCCTATTCGGTACGTTAATTCCTCCTTGTTGAGCTTGGTTAATTACTTCTCCCGCATTGGATGCCGCAATTCCAAAAGTACCTACTACACCATTTGCTAACAGCCAAGAGCCAATAATTAAAGCAGTTGCCCAGAGAATAGCACCATTGAGAAGAGCTGTATTGCGGTTCATCGGGCCGCTGGCACGCGATGTCACCCAACCGCCAACAAATAAACCTATTAACAAACTGATAATTGACCAAATTCCCACACCAAGACCAACATCATCTGCGTTGGATCTGGGTGCGCCAGAATTGGCAAGGCTGCTCAAACCGATCGCAGCACCCAAAGCACTCAAAATTAATTGAGTAGTTAAGGCAACTAAAAGACCGGAAATAATGGGGCCCCACCTAACGCGATCGTGATACTCAACAATACGATTTCCTACTACAGGATCTACTACATCTGCCGGTCGATTACCGTATGCCATATTTTATTTCCTCCTTTATTCCCCTCATCCCTTCCAGCTGAGTTATCTTATTGCTAATCACCCTTGAGCTTAATTTAGAGTCAAATTTATGTTTGATATATCTACCACTGGAAGGAATCGCACGCTCTATCAAAAGATGGAGATGCGATAAAAACCTGAAATTTTTGAATCTCAGGAGTAATAAATACTTAATTATTTAAGTATATACGTAAATTTTTAAACTTTTTCAAGTGTAGATGAATCAATATTTATTTATCGATAAAAGTATTTGTTAATTAGCTGAAGGCGATCGGCTGTTAAAACTTAACTCCTCTCAGCTAACCTTAGATGAATCGCCAAAAAGACTACTTCCTTATAGTTCTACGAACGCAGTTTTACGGCGGTGCCGATCGCAGTGATCAGCAGCAAGACACCGCTTTGGTCAACGTTAATTGTACCGGTGTCTACTTCAATACCGACGATCGCATTAGCTCCCAGACGCTGAGCTCGTTTTTCCAGTTCGGCTATAGCTTCCCGCTGTCCCTGCTCGAACACCCTCTCGTAGCTGCCGGTACGCCCACCGATGACATCGCGAATACTAGCGAAGAAATCGCGCAATACGTTAGTGCCATATACTACTTCAGCAGTCACAATACCCAAATAAGCCTGAATTTCGGCTCCCTGCACGACATCAGTTGTTGTGACAATCATTTTTTCTTGTCTTGGTTATAAATTTACACATTTAAGGTTATTATAATCAGCCAGTTCCCATATGGAATTCATCCCGATCCAATATCAAACCAATAGTAGCACTCTCGTAATGGCAGAAACACAAGGAAAATCTACCGTGCAAAAGCAAATTCTGTTCTTAACCAGTCTCCTGCTATTGGGAGGGATTGCGGTAAGTACGCCGTCAATTGCCCAAACTGATGAAGACTACGATCGCAGTCCTACGTATCAGCTTCCTGAAAACGACGAGCTGAAAAGACTCCTAGACGATGCGCGATCGTTAGTAGAAGATGGAAGATTTGGGCGTGCTTTAGCAATTTATCAACAAGCAGCTAGCTTAGATAGCAAAAATGCCCGTATTTATTCTGCGATTGGATATTTACAAGCACGTCAAGGCAATTACCAGGAAGCAGCTAATGCCTATAGACAGGCTGTAGCACTCCAAAGCAACAATGCAGAATTTCATTACGCTCTCGGATACGCCCTTGCTAGCGCCGGAGACAACCAGGGAGCCGCTGCTGCCTATCGACGGGTCACGCAAATCAATCGCAATCACCTCAAAGCTTACCTGGGATTGGGAGTGGTTCTGATGCGCCAGGGAGACTATCAGGGCGCGATGCGAACTTACGAACAAGCTATCCGTCTCGATCCTAAAAGTGTAGAAATTCGGGCTTCGATGGCGACTATACTGTTGCAACAGAAGCGCTATCAAGACGCTATTAACGTCCTACAGCGGGCTGTTACCCTAGAACCGAACAACAGCAATTTGCAGTTTAATTTAGCTACCGCCTATTTGGTACAAGGCAACCAAATAGGCGCACTGACTGCTTTGGAACGAGCAGCTAAACTGGAACCGCGCAATCCACAGATTCATCTGCAAATTGGCAGGATTCGACGCTCTCAAAAAAATCTGGAAGCCGCTTTAGCAGCTTATCAGCGGGCTGCGGATCTAGATTCCAAATTAGCAGAAGCACACGCTGCCATAGGGGATATTTTGCTGGAGCAGGAGCAATTCCAGCAAGCAGTTGCCGCTTATCGTCGTTTCTCTAAAGTAGCTCCCGAAGAACCAACCGCACAGTTTAATTTAGGTGTAGCCTTCAGCAGATGGGGGAAAAAACAAGAAGCGATCGAAGCTTTTAACCAAGCTATTAACCTCTATCGCCGTCAAAATAACGATCGGGGAGTACAGAAGGCAGAAACTGCTGTGCGGGGACTGCAACAGCAGTAGCGTGGGCAATGGTCACTCTACGGTTACCCAGATATCTCTTATTCGGGCTGATGTGCATTTTGGATGCACATCAGCTTTTTCATTGCGATCGCACAAATGTGTGAGGGGATACTGTATTAATCTTGATTACCATCAATAGTAGGCGTAGCTATCTCAGTTAATTCACTGAACTGACTTCAGGGCGATCGAGCGGACAACACCAATTTATCAGTATTTGCACTTACTCGTTCGCTCGACAATCTACCCATTTTCACAAAATTCCTGTTTTCTCGTCAGGCTCGTTGAAATACGTACTTAACCACTTTTGCTTGCCTATTTATTACCAGAGGAGTAAATAGTTATGCGTATCGAACATCAATACCAAGAAACGTTACCTTTTGCTTGGAAGGAAGATGGACGTGGAGAAAGCGATCGAAATTGGTTGCAAGACATTGTAGAAACTACCCCACCCTTTTCTGACCGATGGACGAAGGCGAGGATAGTACAATTAGCTCATGAGTTAGAGTCTGAGGAAAAGATAGCTAATAGTTTGCGAGCCGAATGCGATTTAGAGCAATATCTTTGCTTTGAAAAAACTGTGGATCGAGAATATGTAATTAATACTCTCAATGACTGGAAAAATAAAAAATTTAGGCAATCAGTCGGGCGTAATTTTGAAGTTTTTGTCTGTCAATCAAATCCCAATGCTTTTTTAGTTGTAAGTCGAATAACTGCTGCTGACGTTAAGTATAATCTTCCCCCATTGGAGCGATTCCGTCCTTTATTTAATGTGGATGAATTAGCTGTTATTATCAAAGATAATGACATCAAACGTTTAACTTTGCGAACCCACGGCTATGGCACTTCATCAGAGGGATTTTATGATGCTTTTTACCGAGAAGTTAACAACTTAAAAAATGTCGCGGCGAACAAACATATCTATATTGGATATAATTGGCCTAGCGAAGCACCTCTGGCTATTTTTGGCACTTGGTTTGATTGGCTGAAAAAAGTTAGTAAAACTTCCGATATCTATTTTAAGTTTGCTCTGGTTCTGAGCGTTAGCTCTATTATTATAGGTAGCTTAAGCAATGGATTATTGCAAATTTTTAAATGGTTATTTAGCTGGCAATTCTTCAGTTTACAGCCCCAATGGATTGGGTTAATTAGCTTGGTTTTTGTGTTTTGGTCATTAGCTTTCTACCTGTTACGAGAAGTAGCTTATCAAGGCGATCGCACAAGAGCTATTTACTATGGTATACCCGATTTAGCCGAATTTTTTTCGCGTCTAGACCGTGGCCTTTACAAGTTAACTAAATCATCGGTTTTACAACCGCTTCAAATTAATATCATCGGTCATAGCATGGGTGGCTTTGTAGTTCTGAACGCAATCAGCCTCTTACGCTATCATTTCCGCTACGATGAAGAAAAACCCAACAAGTTTGGCGAACATTTCCAATTAGATAAGTTAATTTTGGCTTCCCCGGATGTGCCGCTGGAATTGCTGCGTCAAGGACGAAATAATTATCTTCGCACTGCGTTTAATTGCAGCGCTCAAATTTATTTAATGTCGAGCGATCGCGATATCGTGTTGCGTTACCTTTCCACAGTTGGCAATTGGTTTAGCGAACCGAGTATTCCCATGTCTGGTTTGCGGTTGGGAAATGTTTATTTACCCAAACAGGGAGAAAATAAACCGGAACCTTGTATCCGTATCCTATTCAATTCCCAGAAACTTAAACAACCTAAAGCCGATTTGGAATTATTTAACAAATTGAATTACTTAGATTGTTCGGAAATGAAAGTGGCAGGTAATCGAGGCGGCGTTAATTTCGTGAAGTTGCCTCTCAATAGTTATAACGGACTGGCGATCGATCTTGGCAATATTATTTTCGGCAAGCTGGCTGGCGTTGACTTGCACGGTGGCTACTTCCAAAAGCACACGCCATCTTTTGCAATTCTGAATTTATTGCTGGCAACCGATTTGAATAAAAAGGAAATCGAGGCAGAAATTGAGAAAATAATTGAAAATTCCTCGATTCGCTTTTTAGCAAGTCAAGATTAAATTCAAAATCGACCTTTTTCTCTTTCCTCTTCTGCCATATATCTTATTTCCCCAAGCGCTGACGCAAAATAAATTCGGCGATCGCTAAATCTACCGGTGTTGTCACCTTCAGATTCGTCTCCTCGCCTTCCACAATTAACACCGGTAAACCGCACTTTTCAAACAAAGCGGCGTCATCTGTGACTTCCCATCCCAGTTGACGCCCTTTTTCATGGCATTCCTTCAACAACTGCACATCAAATCCTTGCGGCGTTTGGGCTGCCCACAAGTTGCGGCGATCGGGCGTATCTTCGATCAACTTAGCTTCATCGACAATTTTGATCGTATCCTTCACCGGCACCCCCGCAATCAAACCTTGATGCTGTAAAAGCGCCGACGCACATCGATCGAGCAAATCAGGTGTCGCCAAACACCTCGCGCCGTCGTGAATCAATACTCGATCGGCATCTGGCGGTAGCGCCTGCAAACCGTTGTAAACTGACTCCTGGCGCGTTGCACCCCCCTGAATGAACTGTATTGGCTTACTTAGAGACAGTTCTGCCACAATAGCTTTCAAATCTGGCAGATCCTCTGGTTGACACACGATACCAATCCAGTCGATACTAGATGATTCGACTGCCAAAAGCGTCCAAGCAATTAAAGGTTTGCCTAAAAGAGTCAAGAGAAGTTTATTGCGATCGCTTCCCATGCGACGCCCCATGCCAGCTGCCGGAATCAATAAATGCACACCACCCTCACTTTATTCCAAAAATTGTTGCCATTTTTGGCTTTTTTATAATAGACTAATTATAATGCAGCTAGTTTAGTAATTATCCTAAAATTTTAAATACTTTAAACTACAAAAAATGCTATGAAGAAACGCGATATACTCCTCAGTATTGTGGCTAGCCTTACTAAAAAATCCGCCAAAGATGAGGAAGAATTATTAGCAAATAGCGATACTAAAAATACATATCCAAAAGTTCTACCTCCATTTGGGGGTGAAATGGGATTTGAAATTCGTTCGTTTTTGGGACGAGTAGAGCCTTGGTTACCGAAAACCGTGCGTGAAAGCCCCTGGCTTTAGACATGGGGATGAAACGCACCTGGCGATTTTAATCGCCGTCAAGTCCCTGGTTTCCACTTCTGATTCTCAAT
>NZ_JACJPW010000093.1 GCF_014696265.1 Aerosakkonema funiforme FACHB-1375
TAATTGTGCCGATGCACGATATGCCTACGGCACGCTGTGCGAAGGCACTCCTGCAAGTGCCTTAACAAAAGTTCATACAGTGTCGATTACTTTTGTCCGACTACTTATTCATTCGCTGATGCCCTATTTGCCTGATTACGTGAAAGTCGCCCTAAAGGAAAAAGCCGATCGGCTAGAATGCTCCTTGGAAGCTGCGATCGAAATGGCGATCGCTAGCTTTCTAGACTCAGAAGCTTTTAGTTTTGAAGATTGCCTATTATCGCAACGTCTTAATAAATCAGAATAAGGGTAATTTGCCGAAAGTAAATAAAGTGCGATCGCGTAGCGTGGCGTTAGCAATATCGCGTTTGTGAAATTAGAAAGTGCGATCGTTCTGTAAAATGGAAAAATTGCGATATGCTTACAGCACGCTGCGCGATCGCTACCAATAAATATGACCTCTTACGAGCAACTGAACCACCATACAACGTCCAAATTCCTCCAGAAAAATAGATCTATGCAGACTACTAGCTTAGAACAACTATCTGCTGCTGACGCTCAAGCTATCCTCGATCGCCTACCCGAACGAATCCGGATCGCTCTAGTTGCACGCGCTGCGGAAATTGAGTACCCGATCGAAACAGTTGTTGAAATGGCTATAGCTAGCTTTCTTGATTCCGAAGCTTTGGGTTTTGCAGACTGCAAACCTGGGCGAGGTCAGTAGTTGCCCTTTGGGAATCGATGTTAGTGCGATCGACCTTTTTTACCCCTATTCAATAATCTAACTCAATTCATCCAACTTTGCTCTCACTTCCTGAATATCCTGCCACATCAACCACTTCGGACTACCCCTTTCCGTGGAAGGATTTCTTAACAAATAAGCCGGATGCAAAATCGGCATACAAAGTCGCCCTTCCCACTCCATCCAAGTACCGCGAATTTTGGTAATTCCTCTCTTATCTCCTGTTAAACCTTTAACAGCAGTCGCGCCAGTCAATAAAATAATTTTTGGATTAACTAAGCGAATTTGTTCTAACAAATAAGGTTTGCAAGCCGCAATTTCATCTGGTGTAGGAACGCGGTTTCCTGGCGGTCGGCATTTTATGATGTTACAAATATATACATCTTTTTCGCTACTCAACCCAACGGCTGCAAGAATTTTTTCTAACAGTTGACCCGCTTTCCCGACAAATGGCAAACCAGTCTCATCTTCATTTTGTCCGGGTGCTTCCCCTACGATCGTAATCGGGGCTTGTGGATTGCCTCGTCCAACGACAGCATGAGTGCGCGTATTTCCCAATCCGCAGCGATGACACTGGTTGCAATGATTCGCCAGTTGCTCTAAGTTTTCATAAGTACCGGGGGGAATGGGTATTTTTGCAGAACTGGGAATCAAATTTGTCTGCGAAACTGATGGGGTAGATGCTTCGCTACCTGGTAAAAGGTCAAAAAGGCTCAGCTGTTCGGAGTCCGACATAGATAAAACGGCAAGGTTTCCACGTCTCCATCCTATCAATCCCAGTGTGCGAAATGATGAAGCTTTGGGGCGAAGGGACAAGTTGTTAGAAGTTGCCGTAATCCATTATAATTCGCGTTTTAGGAGTTAAAACGGCATATCATCGTCATCAAAGTTGTCTGGCGGCGGAAAATCATCGCTTATTTCCGGCTGTGGCTCATTTTCCGGTTCCGTTTGCATATCGATCCAACGCTTGGCTTGTTTGAGCGCTTCTTTCTCGTTTTTAGCGTTGTGAACTGGGATAAAGCACTTGCCACCGGAGTTCCAGACTTCGACGCAAAACACTGGTCTCGCTTCGATAATCCAACCTTTGTAAATTTCTGGTGAACTCATAGTTAATACCAATTCTTTATCCTGTCGCTAGAAATCGCCTAAGTGTATAGTAAGGTTTAATCGGCTTGGAAGTTCGCAATCCGATCGATCCTTGTGCCGGATTCAAACTAAACCAAACCGCAAATCCTTATTTTGAAGCTAGCACGCCTAAGCTGACAAACGTCAGGTTGACAACACTGACAACAGTGCCAAAGTTATGTTAAATAATGCAAAGTATTGCAGCAGTTCAGTTGGCTAAATTACTGCGGGGGGAAGGTTGTGTAATTTGGTTGAGCTTGTTTTGGGCCGATCGCAGTAGCTGTTGCGCTTCTGCATAAGCAGTCGTTCCCCGTTCGACCCTCTGCATCGGATACGGTAAATTCAACACCCAAATTGCTCCTGCCGATCCCGCCATCATCACAGCAGCAAATTTGATTTTGATCCACGCACCCGGCGGACGGTTGACTTAAGCTCATTGTCTCACTCGATCGCTGCGTTGGGAATACTAGATCTTGTCCAGCTGACCGAGATCACTTTGGGTTTCCCAGCAGATGCGTAATACTACGGTTGTAGAAAGCGATCGGAAACTACCTGGTTGCCCGTCAGGACACTTTTGTGACGGAGAAACAAAGTTCCTGTAAAGCTTTTCAAAAAACTTGGGAATAAATACCGAGTTTCTGAATTCGCAAATTAAGATGTAGCAGGGTGTTTTGCTCAGATTAAAATTGATTGACTTATCTATGGAGACGAATAGAAAATATGAAACAACTTGGTGTGACAGTATGGTTTACCGGTTTGAGCGGTGCTGGTAAAACTACTATCAGTCGCGCAGTGGAAAAGGAACTGCGCGATCGCGGTTATGGCATAGAAATCCTGGACGGCGACATAGTGCGCGAGAACTTGACGAAGGGTTTGGGTTTTAGTAAAGAAGACCGCGACGAGAACATCCGCCGCATTGGTTTCGTAGCTCATTTATTGACTAGAAACGGCGTCATTGTTTTGGTTTCGGCTATTTCTCCTTATCGGGAAATGCGGCAAGAAGTAAAGCAACGAATTGGCGATTTTATCGAAGTTTACGTGAATGCGCCATTAGCAGTGTGCGAAAAACGGGATGTCAAAGGACTTTATAAGAAAGCACGCGCCGGACAAATTCAGCACTTCACCGGTATTGACGATCCTTACGAAGTGCCAGCTAACCCGGATGTGGAATGTCACACCGACATCGAAAGTGTGGAAGAAAGTGTAGCTAAAGTTTTACACAAGCTCGAATCTGCTGGTTATATTAACTTGAGCTAGGGGCTAGGAAATTTTAGATTTGAGATTTGAGATTTCTAATTTTATTTAAATCTCAAATCTCAAATCTAAAATTTGAAATTAAATATAACGAGTTAATTGCACTCGATAGCGGTCTTTCTTAGTAGTTGCCACTTCCCCAACTTGGAGGCGTCCTTTGCCGCCGATCGCAATTAAATCGCCGGATTTAACTTGGTAACTGGCAGAGTTAACTTCTTTCCAGTTGACTCGCACATCACCCCCATCAATCAAATCCACCATTTTGCTGCGGGACATCCCAAAACCGGCTGAGGCGATCGCATCCAGTCGCAAAGATGCCTCTACCGTTGTTAGCTCTTTCTTTTTCGGTTCCTTAATCTTCAGAGCGCTCAATTCAATGCGCTGGGTTTTCACCGGCACCGATCGCACTTGCGTGAGATGTTCTTCCAGATATTCTACCATTTCTGGAACTACAATTACTTGGGCTCCTCGCTCTCCCAAAACAATAATATCGCCAGTTTTATCCCGGACAATACCGCATCCCAACATCGCACCCAGAAAATCGCGGTGAGTGGCAGGATCGAAGAGAAAATTACCGGCAATTTCTAACGCTGCTAACTCTACCTGAGACGGATCGAGAGGAAGTTCCGATCGCGCGATCGCGACTCGTTGACGTTCTGCTTGCGGATAACCACCCCATGCCAGCAGATGCACTTCCGTCAAGCGATCGAACATCTGCTTAATCTCCACCAGTTCCGGTGGTGAGAGAAAATCGGTAAACACAATTTCCCAAGTTTTGATCGCCTGTTCCGCTAGGTCAATTACCCTAGCAGCAGTGTCTCGATTTTCGATTCCTTTTAAAAGTTCTTCCCTCGGTAACATCGTTTAATTTTAGATTGTAGATTTGCTCTGGAATGTCTTAGCTATCAGCCGCATAACCTTGGATATTTTCTGGCTCAAATTGACGAAGTATCCGGGTAGCTTCCCGCGTCAGACTTTCAGAACCTCGAACCACAATTAAATATTTTCCCTCATTTAAACGATTGCGGTAAGGTAAAGCATCACCGCTGCCAAACAACAAACCACTACCACCACCGACAAAAATACTGCCCATCAATCCAGCGATAGCACCCAAAAGGCCACCGATAACGTGATTGCCGATTTCGCCCGCCCAAGCAAAGGTGTTTAAATTAGTTTGCAGGCTAAAGCCTAGACCTGCCACAAAGCCAAACGGCACCAACCAATATGACATCAGCGTCGCTTGCTTTTTAGCTTGCAGGTTGGGATCGATCAACCCAAACTCATCAGCACTTTTGTATCCTCTGCCCAGAATGCTCACTTTGTCCATCGGTAAGCCTTCTTTTTCTAAAGCCGAGTAAGCTTCTTCTGCCTGAATGCGATCTGCCAAAACGGCAAAGAGGTAATTCATAAAGATCTTCCTGCCTGGAAACCCCGTCCCAAGAGTGGGCGGGTCGGAAGGCGGGGCAGGGTATAACGCCTTCCACGGTTAACTTTTGTATAGAACAGATATCTATCGGTATGATGCTCGGTCTTACACCGTTTGGTTTGACCGTGAAAAGGATAAAAACTTTCTGGGGATTAGCCGTGGCCATACCATTTTACCGTTAGAATGACCTACTGTAGAGATTTCCGATGGTGGCAACAAGCGCATCAGAGCATGGAAACAGCCTCCAGACCAATATCCGACTGATGCAACGGCAACATTTTTAAGTCGCCGCAGCAGCTAAATTCAAAGACACGCATCCTCTATCTCTACCGGCAGAGACGAAAGTTACTGCCTGTTCCAAATTGTTGGCGGGACAAGTTTCCCGCTCTAAACTCACTTACTAACCATGTCCAAGGTTCTCGTCTCCGATTCAATAGACCAAGCTGGCATCGATATCTTATCTCAGGTAGCCCAAGTTGATGTAAAAACCGGCTTGCCAGCTGAAGAATTAATCCGGATCATCCCAGAATACAACGCGCTCATGATCCGTTCTGAAACTCGCGTCACCAAGGCAGTGATCGAAGCTGGCACGCAGCTCAAAATTATTGGGCGAGCGGGTGTTGGCGTGGATAATGTGGATGTGCCTGCGGCGACAAGGCAGGGCATTGTCGTCGTCAACTCTCCAGAAGGCAACACCATTGCAGCAGCAGAACACGCACTCGCTATGATGCTAGCCCTCTCGCGTTATATCCCAGAAGCTAATCTTTCGGTAAAAAGCAACAAGTGGGATCGCAAGAGCTATATCGGTACAGAAGTTTACAAAAAAAATCTGGGCGTTGTCGGTTTGGGTAAAATTGGCTCCCACGTAGCCACCGTAGCGCGGGCGATGGGTATGAAGGTAATGGCCTTTGACCCGTATATTTCTAGCGAAAGAGCCGAACAGCTCGGCTGTCGCCTGGTGGAACTGGATTTGCTGCTGCGGGAAGCCGATTACATCACCCTGCATATGCCGAAGACGCCAGAAACCACTCATCTAATTAACGCCGCAGCTCTTGCCAAAATGAAACCGACAGCTCGGATTGTCAACTGCGCTAGAGGTGGAATAATTGATGAAGCGGCTTTAGCAGAAGCTCTGCAACAAGGTAAAATTGCTGGTGCGGCATTGGATGTCTTCGAGACAGAACCGCTGGGTGAATCAGCCCTACGCAGTCTGGGCAAACAAGTTGTACTGACGCCCCATTTGGGAGCTTCCACCGCCGAAGCACAAGTCAATGTTGCGATTGACGTTGCGGAGCAAATTCGCGATGTGCTGTTGGGTTTACCGGCAAGGTCGGCAGTAAATATCCCAGGTTTGTATCCAGATGTTCTGGAAAAGCTCAAACCCTACCTGCGACTGGCGGAAACTCTGGGCAATTTGGTCGGTCAACTGGCTGGCGGACGAGTGGAAAGTCTCACTGTGCGGATGCAGGGAGAATTGGCCAGCAACGACAGTCAGCCGTTAGTGGTGGCATCCCTCAAGGGTCTGCTTTCGCAAGCTTTGCGGGAGCGGGTCAACTACGTTAATGCGGCGATCGAAGCTAAAGAACGGGGAATTCGCGTGATCGAAACCCGCGATGCTTCGATCCGAGACTATGCCGGTTCGCTGCACCTACAGGCAAAGGGGTCTTTGGGCGAACACTCGGTTACCGGCGCTTTGTTGGGCGATGGCGAAATTCGGATCACCGATATCGATGAATTCCCCATCAACGTCCCGCCCGCTCAGCATATGCTGTTTACCTTGCATCGCGATATGCCGGGAATTATCGGCAAAATCGGTTCCCTACTGGGCAGTTTTAATGTCAATATTGCCAGTATGCAGGTAGGCCGCAAAATTGTGCGCGGGGATGCGGTCATGGTGTTGAGCCTTGACGATCCCCTACCGGAAGGAATTTTGAGCGAGATTCTTAAGGTTCCGGGAATTCGGGATGCCTATACGGTAGCTCTCTAGTCGATTTTGGATTTTGGGTTTTGCGCGAAGTGGGCGTCTTGGCGGTGACCGTCACGATGCCCACCTTCGCAAGAGAGGATTTTGGATTGTAGGGGCATCTCGATCGACAATTTTTTTATCGCGATCGAGATGCCGATCGAAGCTTCCCTCACTCCGGAACCAATAATTTCTGGTTCTCACAACCCTTCCCAATCTAAAATTCAAAATCTAAAATCTAAAATCTGATATGTCAAACAGCTGGTGGGAACTGCAAATTCTCTGCGAACAAGTCTTAGAAGATTCTGTATTTTGGCGACTGGAAAAATTTGGCTGTCGGGGAACCGCCAGTGAGATAAAGGGTCATGCTTGCTTGGTGAGAGGTTATCTGCCGCAAGAACAGGCGCAACTTTTAGACTTGGCGGCACTCTCTCTGTGGTTGCGTCAGGATGCGTTGGTTTTGGGTATGTCGATGCCAGCGATGAAGTGGCATCTTATAGATGAGGAAGACTGGTCGAGTAGCTGGAAGACACACTGGCAACCACAAGAAATTGGCGATCGCTTTTTAATTTACCCCGCCTGGTTACCTGTGCCAGCAAACTCGGAACGCATTATCCTTCGCCTCGATCCGGGTCTTGCTTTTGGTACCGGCACCCACGCCACGACTCAGCTTTGTTTGGAATCGCTGGAAATGCGGCTTGGTTTTGCGGAAAGTCAAGCTGTGGTGGCGGATATTGGCTGCGGTTCGGGAATACTATCTGTTGGGGCTGTGTTGCTGGGTGCCGAAAAGGTTTATGCAGTCGATACCGATCCGATCGCAGTACGCTCTACTCGCAGCAATCGCACTCTTAACAAGGTTGCTTCTGGGCGTCTAATTGTGGAACAGGGCAGTGTCGATCTCGTGATGCAGATGAGTGATGGCCCTGTAGATGGTATTGTCTGTAATATTCTGGCGGAGGTGATTATTGACTTGATTCCGCAAATGAGCGAAATTGCTAAACCTAACACTTGGGGAATTCTCAGCGGTATTTTGCTAGATCAGACTAAACCAGTTGCCGATGTTCTGGAACAAAATGGTTGGGTAATTGCCACTCTCTGGCGTCGGCAAGATTGGTGTTGCTTCAATATTCGTCGAGGCTAAGACATCGTAATTGTTATGAGCGGAGGAAGAAGTACAGGTAAACAAGATCGATCGCAATCAGCAAACCTTTCCCAATCCAAGATTGCAGAAGATTAAAAACAGGAAACGAGGCTAACAGCACTAACGATATTTCAACAACAGAAACAATTCCACCGTAATGCTTCTTGTCCCAGTAAGAAATGGGGCTGATAAATCGATAGTTGCTGAAGGGGAAAAAGTGCCGATGCGCGTCATCGTTGTGAACTGGCAAATCGAAAAGCGAATGCAGCACCATGCTGATGCAAAGGATTTGCACTTTTTGCCAACCCAATTTATAAGCAATAAACCATCCTAAGAAAGCCAAAGGAATGGAATGAAAGAGCGCGACAATATTTTGCCAAAAAGCTTGATAGTAAACTTCTGACCAAATTTGTTTTTCTGGCAACCGCGCAATCAATTTTGCCCATCCGTACAAAACAAATATGGGAATATCCGGTAAAATCGCGCCTATGAAAATGGTAAGATTGGCTTCTGGTAGCGACTTTTTGCCCAAAAAGAAAAGATTGAGGATGGCATGACTGGGTGTGTTCATGGCTGGGCTTGACTTGGTAATTCCTCTGGCTTAATATTAATAAAAGGCAGCGCTTCATTCCCACCCAAAACTGTGGGGAAATGACCGTCCCATTTTTCGATCGCCTGCTTTTGTAAAATTAGCGGCGTTAAGTTTTCCCGCAATAACCTTTGCGCTTCAGCTTGTCCCTTGGCGCGGTTGATTTCTGCCTGCGCTTCTTGGGCAGCTTTTAAAGCTACAAATTCTGCCCGTTTTGCTTCCTGTTCGGCAATTTGTTTGGCTTCCACAGCTTCGCTGAACCGCTGGGAGAAGTGGATATTCACCAAAGAAATATCATCGACTCCGATGTTGTATTGAGCCAACCGCGCAGTCAACTGCTCGTCAATGCCTGCTTTTACTTCTCCGCGTTTGGTGATAATTTGTTCGGCAGTGTACAGAGCCATTACTGCTTTGAGGACTTCTTCAATTGCTGGGTTGATAATCCTCTGAATTACCTCTTTTTCATCGCCAATCTGTTGAAAGATTGTGTTGGCTTTTTCTGGTATAATATGCCAGTTCAGGGCTACATCGGTGAAGACATCTTGAAGGTCTTTCGATGCTGCTTGAGCGGGAATTTGATGTTTTTGGACGCGGACGCTGAGAGCTTGTACCGTATTGACAATCGGGACGATCGCGTGGATTCCCTCTGACAAAACTCGCTCTTGGACTTGACCGAATTGCATGACCACGCCGCGTTCGCCAGCGTTGATAATTACAAAGGGTTTGAAAGCGATCGCAACTGTCAACACCAATAGCAGTATAGCCGCTGCGATATAAGAAGCATTGTTAGATTTCATTTATTTTGTTGAGCGGGCAAATTAGCTGGACTAACATTAATAAATGGTAGCGCACCGTTGCCACTCATTACAGTCGGGAATTTGCCATCCCATTTTTCTATAGCTTGCTTTTGCAAAATTTGCGGCGTTAAATTTTGCCGTAGCAGTCTTTGTGCTTCTGCTTGACCTTTGGCGCGGTTAATATCTGCCTGAGCTTCCTTCGATGCTTTCAAGGCTATATATTCGGCTTGCTTCGCCTCTTGTTCGGCTATCTGTTTGGCTTCAATAGCTTTACTAAACTCAGGAGAAAAAGCAAAATCTACCAGAGAAACATCATCCACGCCAATTCCATAAGCTTGCAAACGAGTTTTGAGTCGATTATCGATTTCTTCTTTCAGTTGTGTTCGCTTGGTGATAATTTCCTCGGCTGTCTTTTTAGCAGTTGCTGCCTTGAGAACTTCTGATACAGCGGGAGTGATAATCCCATTCACAATTTGCTCTGTATCCCCCACCCGTTGATAAACTTTATTTACTTCAGCGGGGTTAATATGCCAGTTGACGGCGAGGTCTGCTGTAATTTTCTGTAAATCTTTAGAAGCTGCGTCTGCCGTAAAATCGTTCTTTTGTACGCGAACGCTGAGCCTTTTTACAGATGTCACTACTGGTATAATTGGGTGGATGCCCTCATCTAAAACCGTATTTTGAACTTTGCCTAATTGCATGACAACGCCTCGCTCTCCGGCATTGATAATTGCAAAAGGGCGAAAGATAATAGCTGCCAGTACAAACGCTATACCCCCAGCGACGTAAAGAACAAGGGGAAAAGAATCGACGGCTTTAATTTTGGAGTTAGGCATAGTTGGATAGTTAGGAGATGTTTGTGTGTATTCCAATTATTAGAAATGGCTTTTGGACAATTTCTGGCTCCTGCCTATTAAAACAAAACCGAGAAAGATGATTCCGCAGCCAGCAATATTTCTTCAACAAGGAGTGCCAAAAACGTTAGGGGTTTAAAGATTATGACTTGTGCAAAGAAACCCTGTTTCTATGAGAAATATTTGGTTTGGCGACGATAAATCGCCGCAGAAACCGGGTTTCTGGCCTCAGAGTATGTAAGTACCGGACTGGCCCGATCGCAAAAACACGATTGCGTTGCACCATTGACAGAAAATTAGCTCAACCGCCACCACCGCCACCGCCATCGCCACCACCGCCACCGCCATCGCCACCACCGCCACCGCCACTGTCACCACCGCCACTGTCGCTGTTGCTAAGAATAGGGATGATTTGTTCGATATGCTTATGATAAGAACAGGTGTGGCATTTGTAAGTAATCAAGCGCTTTCCTTCTCGTATATACGTAGGCTCTTCCACAAGTGAAATTGACTTGGATACTGTCAATTCCTGACAGGTAGGGCAGAGTTTTTCAGAATCTGAAGTCGTCACATAAGCCCGGATGTGGACTCGTCCTGAAGTTTGCCCCGGATGGCACTTCGGGCATCGCCATCCCTCAAATTTTATATGGTGAAGATCTTGTGCAGCTTGCTGAGGAGGACTGAGATGTTTGCTCAGCGATGTGGAGTTTAGTTGTTTTAAAGGCTGTCGGCAATCGGCGCAGTGCAGGGGACGGATTGATTGCCTTTCATCATTATCTTTACCTAAAATTGCTTGGGCTAATCGGGACGCTGGGATATAAGCAATCAACCCGGTGAGCAGTCCGATCGGTAACTTGATTCCTTCTGCCAGAGCAAGCGGCATTAAAATTAAGAAGCCACACCCTAGCCCACAAGAAATGAAACCCACAGCGGCTGACTGCAACTGTTTAGAATTGTATATGCGCTCTTTGTCAAAGTTAATTAATTTTTGATTGTAGGCCATTGTATAGCTGATAAAGCCTGCAATAAATGATGCAATAAATCCTCCAGAAACTAGCAAAGCAATTGTGAATGTTGAGCTAAAAAACCATAAATATAGAGAACTTAGGATTTCTTTATCATGCTCATCTAAACCTGGTATTCGCAGCGGCTGGGGTTCCTTTGAAAGTTTGATAAAGACTGAACGACGCGCTCGCGCAATTCCCAGAGCAGCAAAAATACTTAATGCCGCACCACATCCGGCAAATATCCAGATATAATTAGGTCTATTGAACGGTGAAAAAATGTATTCTTGCGCAGGAGTGAAAACGAGATTATTTGTGTGAGGGCTTGGATGCGGTTTGTAAGTCTGCAAAACCTTAATGATTGCTTGCGTTCCAGTCAGCATAGCCCCGTTAAAATTACCTTGATTGACGCGGGGTCGGATCTCTGTTTTAATGAGGCTAACAACCCGATCGTCTGGAAAAATTTCGATAATGCCCCAACCCGTGACAATTTCAATGCGATCGTCATCTTTGGAATATAAAAGCAGCACTCCATTGTCTAGACCTTTTTTGCCAATTGTCCAGTACTTAAACCAAGCCAGTGCAAATTCTCTGGGAGAGGTGTAAGGTGAGGTTTCGGGTACAGTTACAACCATGATTTCACAGCTATTTTGCGCTTCAAGTTGTGAAATCGATCGATTGATTTCTGCTTCAGTTGCAGGACTGAGAATGTCGATGGTATCTGTCACCCAGCCATTTGGTCTGGGGCCCGGTACTTCCTGTACGGTGATGGCTTTACTTGGGATGGGAAAGCTAGCGATCGCTAAACTCAGAAAACCGACACAAAGGGTTTGATGGATAGCAAGGGCAACAAATTTCACAGCTTTAGCCTCTGGTGTTGCAAAGTTGCTGCGGTTGAGTTGATTAACCTCCCGCATCTTTAGAATCTTTGATTTGCCCTGGTTGCACCAAGATCGGCTTACGATCGGTAAAACTACGGTTTCTAGTCGATCTTGACAACAACCAAGTCATAATATATATGACCGAGAAGTTATTGGTTTGAGAGCCACCCGGATTCATCCGTGGGGTTAATTCAAAATCCTTTTATCCAAAATCCTTTCCACGAATGACCACGCTCAAAGCTTCTAAGCAGGGACTGGCAAGAATTAAGCAAGCGAGAGAGAAAAAAGGGTGGCCTGTAGCCGATCGCAATTGGCTGGAAGCAGCAAGTCTGTTTCTGAAAGTTGATTGGGAAAAAACCGGTTATCTAGCTGAGGGGATTTCAGAAGGAACTTGGAGTCGCTTCTTGGCAGGAAAGCGTCCGATCAATGCCGCTGCTTTCCAAGCTTACTGCACCGTTCTCGGACTGAACTGGGAAGAGGTAGTTAATCGCACTCAGCGCTTAGATTGGGACTCTGCACCGGATTTACCCAGTTTCTACGGACGCGCAAAAGAACTGGCTACCCTCAAACAATGGATTGTCAAAGATAGATGCCGTTTGGTGACTATTTTGGGTATGGAGGGAATTGGCAAAACTGCTTTGGCTGTACGCACCGCAGAAGAAATTCAGGATGAGTTTGAGTACGTAATTTGGCGATCGCTGCGCTATACCCCATCGATCCAAGCAATTCTCGCAAATTTGCTCAAGTTCCTATCCCAACATAAAACCGATCTACCAGACAGCATAGATTCTCAAATATCGAAATTGATAAGTTACTTACACAAACATCGCTGTTTGGTGATATTAGATGATTTTGAAACAGCGCTCAAAAGTGGTGAATTGGCGGGACGATATTGTGAGGGATATGAAGCTTTTGCTGAGATAATCAAGCGAGTGGGGCAAGAACGCCATCAAAGTTGCTTGGTACTAGCCAGCGGCGAGAAACCCAGAGAAATTGCTTTTCTAGAGGGAGAAACCCTACCTGTACGTTCGTTATCCCTGACTGGTTTGCAGGAAACAGAAGCCCTGGAAATATTTAGGGAAAAAGGTTTGTCTGACCAAGAAAAATGGCGTAAATTAGTTGAAATATATCCAACTAATCCTTTAGTATTAAAAATCATTGCAGCGGTTATCAAAGATTCATTTAATGGTCAAGTCGGTGAATTTTTAAAACACAATACCATATATCTCGGTTATATTAGCGACATTTTAGACAAGCAGTTTGAGCGATTGTCATCTTTAGAAAAAGAGATTATGCACCAGATGGCGATTAATGGTCAGCTTATGTCACTCTCGCAATTGCGAGAGCATATACCGTCACAAGTATCGACATCAGAAATAATCTACGTTTTGGAATCGCTATTGACGCGATCGCTAATTGAAAAAATCCCATCAGAAAGCGAATTGATTTTCACAGTACAACCGATAGTTATAAAGTATGTTAGAAGTCGATTTAATAAATGATGCGATCGCTATACCGTAATATAATAGTAGCATGGAGGGGGGAAGCATTTGGACATAAAATTTACGGTTTTGGGTGATAAATTGTCGCCCAAATGCTAATGCCGTTCTTCAGATGCGCGAACGGCCATACCCCGATCCGAGCAGTATTGGGAGTTGCGCTCACCTGCTGGATAACTGTATTCTTAGGGTGAGAAGAAAGTAATATGGGTGGTGTAGCTACGGTGAGTTATTGCCTCAATCCTAATTGCCCAAACCCCTCTGACCCATTGAATTCCACAGAGAATATCTGTAGAAGGTGTGGGTCGAGACTTTTACTGCAAGAACGGTATCGGGTGATTAAACCTTTAGGGAAGGGAGGTTTTGCTCAGACTTTTGACGTAGTAGACGATCTCGGTACAGTGAAAGTCCTAAAACTTTTAAATACAGCAGGAATCACCGATATTAGAAGCAAAGAAAAGCTAGTGAAATTATTTCAGCAAGAAGCTGAGGTATTGAGTCAGCTAAACTATCCTGGAATACCTAAAGGCGAAGGCTTTTCATTCCCGTTTTGGCCGAAAGATAGCCAAGAACCATTGCATTGCTTGGTGATGGAAAAAATTGAAGGCATTAATTTGCAGTCATGGCTAAAAAATCGCGGCAATCAACCGATAACGCCAGAGTTAGCGCTTGAATGGTTAAAACAACTAGCAGAAATTTTACATCAAGTACATCAGCAAAATTATTTCCACCGGGATATTAAGCCGCCCAATATTATGTTAACTCCTGAAGGGAAACTGGTGCTGATTGACTTCGGAGCAGTGCGAGAATTCACTCAAACTTACTTGCACCAACAAAATGTGACGGGTACGGTGATTGGTTCATCAGGTTATGCACCACCAGAACAACTGCGCGGCAGGTCTGTACAGCAATCAGATTTCTTTGCGCTGGGACGAACTTTTGTTCATTTGCTGACAGGCAAACATCCCCTCGATTTACACGAAGATTCGCAAACGGGTAAGTTGATTTGGCGAAATAGTGTTCCTCATATCTCCAATTTTTGGTCAGATTTTATTGATAAATTAACTGGGCGATCGCTATTAGGTTTTATTGATGAATTGATGGAGCATTCTTGCAAAAAAAGACCTAAAAATACCAAACTTATTTTAAAACGCATTAAAAAAATTGGTCGCCTTCCTATTCCAGAGATTCTGGGAGGAGCGACTCTGATACTTACAGTTACAGCAGCGGTCGTTTATTGGTATTTAACAGGAGTCCAGGGATGTGCAAAAATTTCGCTCAAAAGTTTTCCTAAAGGTGACAGCCTCAGTTGTGGAGAAGAAATTTTAGTTCCATATTTTTCCTTGTCAGAAACACAAGCAGGAGTTGATGCCTTCTTCACCAATAGCTATAAAAATGCCGTTGATTTACTAGAAAAAGCATGGCAAAAGCGACATAACCCGGAAACATTAATTTATCTGAATAATGCCAGACTAACCGCCCAAAAAGCAGAAGCTTATACCATTGCTGTCGTCGCTCCGATCGGCGACAAAACTCTGAACACGGCTTTGGAAATTTTGCGAGGAGTTGCCCAAGCTCAAGATGAGTTCAATAGTAAGCGAAAGCCCGGTCAACCGGGTATTAAAGTGCTAATTGCCAACGATGAAAATCAGCCTGTCAAAGCTAAAAAGATTGCAGAGGTACTGGTATCTAAAAAAGATATTCTCGCCGTTATCGGCCATTACACAAGTGAGGTAACACTGGCAGCTTTAGATGTTTACGATCGCAACTTAGTATTAGTTTCTCCAACCAGCACTTCCGAAGATTTATCGAACAAAAGTTACTTTTTCTTTCGGACTGCATCTAGCGATCGCGTCAGTGCCCAAGCTTTAGCTAATTACCTAATTACGCAAGTGCAGCAGCGCAAAGTAGCCGTATTTTACAATCCCAAGAGTAGTTTTAGCAAATCTCTCCGTTATGAATTCCATAGGAGCTTTCGTACAATTGGAGGACAGGTTGTTAAAGATTTTGACTTGTCCGATCCTTCTTTCATCGCAGATGTTGCCATAGAGCAAGCCCAAAAACAAGGAGCCACTGCGCTAGCTTTACTTCCAGACGGTCAGACCAGTGCTTATACTTTTGGCAATACATTGAAAGCAATAAAAGCTAATCGAAAAGGTAATTTAATTGTGGCAGGAGATACCCTTTACGGTTCTGAAATCTTACAATTGGTAGGGCCAGAAGCATCCTCACGCCTCGTCGTGGCTGTACCTTGGCATCACTTGAGCAGCCCCAATCGCGAATTTTCCCGTTCAACTGAGAAGTTGTGGGGAGGGGAAGTCAGTCCTCGAACAGCCTTAAGCTATGATGCTGTGATGGTGTTGATAAAAGCCATACAAAAAAACTCTCACCCAAATCGTCTGAATGTGCAGCAAGTTTTGGCAGATCCCTCTTTTCAAGCAATTGGAGCAACAGGCGTAGTTAGTTTTGAATCTAATGGAAATCGCAAGGAACCAGTTGTTGTATTGGTTAAAGTCGTAGTGTCTAAGTGTTCGCCTTATGGCTACATATTTGTACCCATCAAATATTCCAAAGTTGAAAACTTAGGGTGCGTTTCAAAATCCACTTTTCCTGAATAAATTTGCTCGCTGTTCGTCTATGAAAGAGGAAAATGAAGATTAATCAACGGCATGATTGGCCTCTCACTGCTGAAGAAGCTATTCCCATTCAGCAACAACTGGCAAAAGAGGTAATTACTTCTGACGAGTTGGGAACAGTACAATACGTTGCTGGCGTGGATGTGGGTTTTCCGGAGTCGGGTAGCATAACGAGAGCAGCAGTGGTAGTATTGAGTTTTCCCGATTTGCAGCTCAAAGAGCAGGCGATCGCATACCGTCCCACCACTTTTCCCTACGTTCCGGGATTCCTATCATTTCGCGAAGTTCCCACTGTGCTGGATGCACTGGAAAAACTGACTATTATACCGGATTTAATTTTATGCGACGGTCAAGGTATTGCCCATCCCCGTCGTTTTGGGATCGCCTGTCATCTGGGTGTATTGGCAGATATTCCCACTATTGGCGTTGCTAAATCGTTATTAGTTGGCAAACATGAAGAGTTACCTTTAGAGAGAGGTACATGGAAACCGCTAGTGCATCGCCGGGAAACGATCGGTGCTGCTTTGCGAACGCGGATGGGGGTTAAACCTGTTTATGTTTCTAGCGGACATCGCGTGAGTTTGCTGACTGCGATCGACTATGTGATGCGTTGCACTACCAAATATAAATTACCGGAAACAACGCGCTTAGCTGATAAATTGGCATCAAACCGATAAATGAATAGAGGAAATATTAAAAGGCGGGGATAATGAACGAACTAAGTATAGAGTGGCAAGAAGCAGGTCATCTGAGAAAGCAAATAATTCGCGATCGACAGCTAAGCAAAAATCCGGGAACCGTGCGGCTGGGTCGCGATTCCCTGCGGTGCGATATCGTGCTGACCCATCCGACAGTCTCCGGATTGCACGTAGAGATATTTTTTAACTCCCAGCAGCAACAGTTTTACCTGCGAAACTTGCGCGAAAGCAATCCTCCCTTGGTGAATGGCAACCAACTTGTCGCAGGTGAGGTAACTTTAAGCGGGGGTAGCGTTTTTCATCTGGGAGAAACAGAAGTCAAAGTGACTGGGGTAAATATAGACGAAAGCAGCGTTCCACCAACCATTTTACTTTCGCCTTCGACACAGCCATCTCAGGTTCCTTCTGCAAATCAAACTTACGGTTTGCGGTGTCCCAAATGCGATCGCATTTCACCCTACGAACGGTTAGATTTGGGATGTCCTTGGTGCGGTACTTCCTTAGCAGCAGCCGCAAGCGTTCTCATGACTCCCACGGAACTATGAATCCACAACCTTTGCAAATTCGTCTCAGCTGGGAAGACCCAGCCACAGGACAGCGACGAGAACCTTTATTAGCTGTCCCGATCGCACTGGGACGCGAATTTGCCCAAATGCCAAGCGAACTGGGAGGACGGCGCGTTTCTCGGATGGTGTTTGACAGTCCGGAAGTGTCTCGCTACCATGTCTCGATCGACGAAGAACAAGGTAGTTTGGTCGCGATCGATCGAAACAGTCAAAACGGCACTTTTGTCAACGGTCAGCGCCAAACGCGAACTACTTTGGCAAATGGCGATATCCTGCAAATTGGCCCCTATCGAATTACGATTTCCTTCGTCGCCAGTCCATCCATCTCCACGATTAATTTTCACCCAGATACCGATTTACCAGACCCTCGTCTGAATCAACCCCCAGTTGCAATAGCTACCGGTAGCACTTTTCCGCCACCAGCGTTTCAGCAATCTCAGGTATCTGTGCAAGAACTTCACGCCACAGGTTTACCGGTGGAAGAAATTGATTATGCTGCGATTGGCGCGGGATTGGGTAGCTTTGTTTGGGTGGATTTGCTGCGAATTTCTGGGGTGAAAATCGATCGAATTGCCGCTTTGGGAATGGAAGAAAAGCCTTATGCTCGTTATAGAAGATTGTGCATGAATTCTCAAATTCCCCTGCACGAAAGATTGCGATCGAATTCCGATTCCTGTCCCGATAATATTTGGGGTTGGCCTAGCTATGCTTTGCGGGAAGCTTGGCACGATCTAATTAAAGGAAAAGTGGGCGATGCTTTGGGATATTTATGGCAGGTATTTGCCGAACCGACATTTGCCCAAACTTATACGCCTCGTTCTGGAAATGTGTTCGATTCGATCGATCGCGAAGCGAAACGAATCGGTTGGGAACAGATATTTCGCTACGGTAGCGTCAGGGCAATTCGCAAAACTTCTGATGGCAGATATGCTATTGCTTATTCCCGTCGTCGTTCCAGCAACGCTGCGCCAGACTACCGTTTGTTAATCGCGCAATATGTCCAGCTTGCCACAGGCTATCCGGCAATTCAATTTCTCCCAGACCTAAAAGCTTATCGGGAAAAGACTGGTGATTTTGAATCCGTAGTAAATGCTTACGAACCGCACGATCGCGTTTATCAACATTTAGAACAGTATGGCGGTACGGTACTGATTCGCGGTCGCGGTATTGTCGCTTCTCGAATTGTGCAAAGAATTTACGAAGCGCGGCAGAAAAACAAGCTGATTTCGTTGCTGCATTTGATGCGATCGCCCAAACCCCAAGGTAACAAATTCAGTTCCGCCCAACGTCAAGTAGACAATCACTACGAATTTCAACCGTTTAACTGGCCGAAAGCTTGTTGGGGAGGCGATTTGCGGGAAATGTTGGCAAAAGCAGAACCGCAAAAACGCCAGGAATTACTGGCAGCTTGGGGCGGTACAACTACAGCCGATCGACACGATTGGAAACGCATTGTGCAGCAAGGATTGAGTGAAGGTTGGTATCAAATTACCTTTGGCGAAGTGGAAAAAGTAGAACGCGACAATACCCAAAATCGTACAGTTACTTATATTCAAGAAAAGGGATTAAAAGGGCAAATTCGACTCGAAGCTGACTTTATTATCGATGCTACCGGACTCGATGCCCACGTAACTGCAAGTCCTTTACTAGCCGATATTGTCGATCGCTACAATCTACCTTTGCACGATAACGGCAGACTCGTCGTTGCCGATGATTTTGAAATAGTCGATCTGCGAAATCAGCGCGGCAGAATTTATGCCGCCGGTGCGATGACTTTGGGTGGCCCCTATGCAGCAGTTGATAGTTTTTTGGGATTGCAATATGCTGCCCTTTGTGCTGTTGATAGTTTGGCCGCAGTCCGCGCACCCGGATTGCATCGATTGAACGCACTGAGTTCTCTATGGCAATGGTTGAAGTGGGCAACAATGCGATCGCCCTAATGCTAGAGAAAAGTCAAAAGTCAAAAGTCAAAAGTCAAAAAGAAGAGGAAAAAGGGAAAATAAATTCTCCCGCTCTCCCACTTTCTTTTTTGTCATCCTCCTTAAGAAATATTTTATTCAGTATTTCCACTATAATAATTACTTTAACTTTACATATCGATACGTAAATACACAATCGAGCCTAGTGTCTAATTCGTTTCGTCTTTGACTTCCCTGCTGACTCAGAGACGACCGGATGCAAGGAACTCTGAGCTTTTTCTTACGTCGATTATCTTCGTGCTATTCCAGCATACTCCATTGCTGCGTTGTCCCATTTTTCGCAGCGAACATGGAGTTAGGATAGCAACGAACTTCGATCTCAGTAGAGATACTGCAATTTGAATTCATCTTTACTAAAACTTTAAAGTTTTTTCCTTGTTCTTTATCAGTACTTGACGCCATAAGCTAAAACTTTCAGGCATTATAAATGCAACACACCTAAGTGCAAGGTTGCACCCGCACGATAAACCAGATTTACGTATTGCACTGAGAGAATGGGAGATCTACAAATGCTGGGATTGAAAAATTTAGAAAAAGTTTTACCGCCAGTGAGACGCTACCAGTGTAAAGAAGCTGAAATCGGCAGCAGTTATCTCCTTGAAGATTTGACCGTCAGGCGTCTAGCGAGCCACTTTGGCATTGGCTGTGTTGCCGACCCGGAAGAAGCATCCATGATGTCGCAACTGATGGGGTTACCGGTGATCGGCCATTCTGTTTGGGTGAGATGTACCGATTGCCTAGAAGTAGGTAAAATTTACGAAGGTTATTTGCAAAGCACGCACCAGTACGAAATGCCGCAACTAAAGGTGCAGCATTAACCCCATAAATCAATTAAAAATTAAAAACTTTATCTAAATTCACGTTAAGATACAATCCCTACATATCTACACAGTAGCTTAGGGAATGTCAAAATGACTCCTACACTTTTTGGCCGTTGGCAAACTCGTTTATTACTGTTCGGCACTGTGGGTCTGGCGATAACATTGCCCTTTGCTTTGGGCATTATCGGCTCTGGTGCCGACTCTACTTATTTTTGGGTAATTGGATATATTACAGTTTTTGGTTTGGGCTGGGATATTGTTTATAACTATCTACAAAAGTTCCGCTGGGATAGAGATTGGCCGGGAGCGTTTCAATTGGTGGCTGGTATCTGGGAAGCTATATTTTTTATATTAATTGTCAAAATTTTACGCTTGCCTCTACCTGGGGTTACAAATATAGATATCGCTTCTTTTCTGGGACACTACAGTTTGGTATGGTTGGGTGTTTATTTAGCTTCTCAATCAATTATGCGAATTTTATTTCCCCGTTGGCGTTTTCGGGGCGGACAGTGGCTGTAATAATTTTAGATTTTAGATTTTGGATTTTAGATTTTGGATTAGCTTTAGACCCAGCTGCATAAATTTCAGATTTTGTTGTCGATCGACCTGTCCCAACATCAGGCGAGCGCTCGATTCGGTAACAAAAATTTACTCAGCCACCGTTTGCTGCGATACTGGTAACTAAGTACCTTGGGCGGTAGACTGAGGGCAGGGTTGTCAACGACAAATCGGATATCATTTCACTCGATTACTGTAACACTCCTAACAGTCGCCTTTGAGGAAACTATGCACGCAGTCATCCAAGTCCTGATTGAAGTTCTCATAGTGATTGGACTTTCCCGACTGGTGGGATTGGGATTTCGCTGGCTCAAGCAACCTTTGGTAATTGGCGAAATTGTCGCTGGAATTATGCTGGGGCCATCTCTGTTAGGTTTGGTTGCTCCAGATTTAGCGGCCTCACTTTTTCCAGTTGAAACAGAACCTTATCTGTTTGTATTGTCGCAGGTCGGACTGATCTTTTTCATGTTTTTGATCGGGCTAGAGTTAGACCCAAAATACCTCAAAGGTAATTTAGATATCGCGATTCTGACTTCCCACGTCAGTATTTTGACGCCCTTTTCACTGGGAAGTTTACTAGCCCTGCTGCTTTATCCCCTACTTTCTAATGCGAGCGTATCCTTTACCGCCTTTGCCTTATTTTTAGGTGCGGCAATGTCGATTACGGCTTTTCCGGTACTGGCGAGAATTATCACGGAAAACAATTTGCAAGGAACGCGCTTGGGAACTTTGGCGCTGACTTGTGCGGCGGTGGATGATGTGACGGCTTGGTGTTTGTTGGCCCTGGCGATCGCAGTCACTCGTACTAATAGTATGGCAGGTGCAGTGCCAACTATTTTGGAATCCCTACTTTACATCGTATTTATGATGACGGTAGGGCGTTGGTTATTGAAACAGTTGGCTACTCACTACGAACGCAAGGGACGCTTAAGCCAATTTCTTTTGGCTTGGATTTATATGGCTGTTGTTGCTTCGGCTTTAATTACCGAATTAATAGGGATTCACTTAATTTTCGGGGCATTTTTATTGGGAGCGGCAATGCCAAAAAATGCTGGATTAGTAAGGGAATTAGCAGAAAAAACCGAAGATTTTGTCCTCATATTTTTACTACCAGTATTTTTTGCTTATAGCGGTCTGAGAACAGAAATAGGCTTGCTCAATCGTCCTGAATTGTGGCTACTTTGCTTAGCTGTTTTGGCAGTGGCTATTATTGGCAAATATGTTGGTACTTATCTAGCAGCAAGAGTTTGCGGTATCGATAACCGGGAAGCTTCAGCACTGGGTTGGTTGATGAATACTCGCGGTTTGACTGAATTAATTGTGCTAAATATCGGTTTGAGCTTGGGTACGATCTCGCCTTTGCTGTTCACTATGCTGGTGATAATGGCATTGGTAACTACGTTTATGACTTCGCCTTTGCTGGAATGGACTTATCCGAAAGAGCTAATTAGATTAGATGTCATCAAGGCAGAACCTGCGATCGCTATCCCTACCGAAGCAGTTCAACCAACCTATCGAATTTTAGTACCCGTCGCCAATCCCAGCACGCAAAAAGGTTTGCTGCAAGTAGCAGCAGCGATCGCAGGAAAAAAATTGCAACCTGCGATCGTTCATCCCCTCAGCTTGATCGAATTAGAAGAAGATTATTTATTTCAAAGTACGCCGCTTGAAGCAGACAGGTTAATACAGCAGCGTCGTTCTCGTCTCGAAGAAGTAATTCAAAGTCTCGAACCTCCAGAAACTCGCGAGTTAGTGCATCCGATTATCCGCATTTCCAATAACGTCGCACGGGAAACAGCAGAAATTGCTAAGCTCGAACAAGCCGATCTGATTCTATTAGGATGGCATCGCCCAGCTTTTAGCACCAACCGACTGGGGGGAAGAGTTGGACAAATTCTCACTCAGGCATCTGTGGATGTGGCAGTATTTGTCGATCGAGGACGAGAAAGATTGGAAAGTATATTGGTGCCTTATTCTGCTAACGTTCACGACGATCTGGCGCTGGAAATTGCTGTGCGACTGCTTGTCAATCGCGATTTCTGCTATCTGAATGTTTTGCGAGTTGTACAAGAAAGTCAGATTAAAGATTTCAGTTATGAATTTCGTAACGTGATGGAAAGATTGCCAAAGCAAGTGCGCGATCGCATCGATATCCAAGTTATTGAAGCAACGGAACCGATCCCAGCTGTAGTCCAAGCTTCCCAAACGGTTGACCTCACTATTGTCGGTACCAGTCGCGCTTGGGGTATTGAGCGTCAAACCTTGGGAAACTACACTGATGCGCTGGCGATCGATTGTCATTCTTCGCTTCTGATTACCCGCCGCTACAGTCAGGTAACTTCTCACCTCGCCTCTGTACTGGAAACAAACGACAGTAACACAAATGACCAAACTACTAAATTCTCAATCTAAAACCTCAAATCTCAAATTGATATGAGTCATTTTAACTTTAAGTCCTTCACATTTTATGGATTAGCGATCGGTTTCGTTGTGCTTTTGTTTAAAGTTGTTACTACCTACGGTCATAATCTCAAAGCACCTCCCCCGATTCAAGGTCGTTATCGCATCACTGCACAAAACTTACCTAAATGTCTCGAATCTGATGAATTGTTGTTAACTGTTCAGCAATCTGGTATTTATCTCAACGGTTCTTTATTAACAGCAGATAAAAACGTCGAATTGTCAAATGTCACATCTGCATCCCAAACAAGCGTACAGGAAAAACCCTCCCTATTCGGTCTATGGCAAAATCAACAATTCACGCTATCCGGAACTACAAATAAGTTCAGTTCCTGCGAGCGAAAAATCAATGTCAGAATTCAAGCTTTTGTCAAAGGTGAAACCCTCAACGGTAAAATGACTCTAACTTCAGCAGCGCAACCAATAAAATTTACCGCTGAAAGAGAGGCTACCGAGCGCGATAAGGAAAAGTCTTCCAGCCATTAGTCAGTTGTGCCTAGTTCGCATAAAAGAACCAAACAACTAATAACCAAAGATATCATATCCGGTTATACTGCTTGCCTAAAAAAATCGCTCTCTTATCTGTGTTCATCTGTGTTCATCTTTCTTTATCTGTGGTTAAAACTTAACCTGCGACACTCATGTAATACCGATGTAACCGGACTTGATATAACTAATGATAAAATTTAATTTTGTCAAGATAATTACTTATATCCGCAGCCATTTCAGCATTACTACTGGGCTGCTTGGTAACTCGATCGTCAATTGAATAAATTTCGATCGCCTCTTCTTTTCCTTTGACCTTGCTCTTTCCTAACTTGACAAAATTCCATACTCCTGCTGTGCTGTTCTTCACCTCCAACGAGAAAATTAAAGAACGGGAAAGCTTTCTCGTTAAACATTCTAACCTTTGGGCAATATTGACTGCATCTCCTAAAATTGTATAGTCCATTTTGACGTGAGAGCCAATATTTCCTTCTATTACTTCGCCTTGCGCCAAACCAATCCCATTGTACAAAACGCGCAGCGGACTACCTTCTGGTGCAGATATTCTTACTGTTTCTATTTCAGTCAATATATCCAAGCTTGCTTGAATAGCTGCATCAGCTTGTTCGCCTGAAAAATAAGCCATCACGCAATCACCGATAAATTTGGTAATTTCTCCTCCCTTAGCTACAATTATGTTCGTGCAAATAGTAAAATACTGATTGAGTATAGCGACAATTTCCTCGCATGGCAGTTTCTCCACCAAAGTAGAGAAAGACACGATATCGCTAAACAAAATAATCTTTTCTACTTTACGAGGCGGAACTAAAAGAGGATTTGCACCGTTACTGATGATGTTAACAACGGTTGGTTGAGTATATTTTTCTAAAATTCTATAAGACTCGTTTAAAGTCTGCAATAAAGCTCTGATCGGTTTAATAATTAAATCTGTATTTTCGTCAAGATCGATCGTCTGTATTGACCATTCCGGAAATAGCCGTTCTTTGATATCGTGTTCGGTGTTTAAGCATAAAATATCGGTATGTCTGCGATCGCGCAATATTTTCTCATACAATCTATCAATATTTTCTTCATCTCCTTCGAGAATTTGGAAAAATATTCCTTGCGAACACAAAAGTACACCTGTGATGTTTTTGGCTTGATTGTTCGGAGCGGAAACTTTACCAATAGCTTCTATTTCTTTACTAGATAGAGGACGAGCAAATTTACTAATGTATGTCAGCCTTTTCATATTCAAACTCAAATTTAGCAAGTCAAGTATTTCTAAGTATCCTAAAAAGCCAGGTGATGCACTCTGCCATACGTATCGACCTCATTTGTGTAAGGTATCTTGAATTGATATTACAGCATTTAGTCGCCTCTTTTTTAAAGAAAAGTGTAAAGAAATGTCTAGAATTTAAGTTTATCTGTATTTATCTGCTAGAAGAGATTCCAGCGAGTAAAAGCAACCCAAAAATTACCGCAATTGCCAGTACAACTGCCAGCACGATCGCCAGAATCAGCCATGCTGCGATCGCCCACGCCCTTTGATGTGCTTTAAACTCAGAAATACTGCGCCACTGGCGGCTTTTCCACGCCCATTCGTTACCCTTTACCCCCAGCACAATACCCATAACCAGCCACGGCATACCCAGCGAAAATATCAATAATGTAGGATCGATCCAAGCCACCAATCCAATCCAAACCCGATTCGTCAAACACCAGACACCTGGGAGGAAAAAAGCTCCCCAATTCCAACCTTGAATTTCATCCGGCACTTTAATAGAATTATCAAATATACTGCCTTGACCGGAATTATTTGCCAATACAGTTTTTACTTTCGTAACAGCACCCAAACGCGAACTTTGTGCAGATGAATGACCGGTTTCTAAAATTTCCAGAATTTCCTCAGCTGATTGAAAACGCTCGTAAGGCTTGGCAGCAAGCATTCGAGATAGAATCTCCTTTAGCTGACGACTTAGAGAAGGCAGATGTTTATCCCAAATCCAATTCATCGTTTGCGGATCGATCGACTCTTGCGGCTGTTTGCCAGTCATCAAGACAATAGCTGTAACCCCTAAAGCATACAAATCGCTATAAGGTGCCACAATTCCCATTCGTATTTGCTCATCTGGCGCGTAGCCAACTTTACCCAAGCGAGTCGCATTGTCAGATGAAAATCCATCGAGTCCACCTGCTAGTTGCTGGGCTACATTAATAGCAATTCGCTTCACACCGCCCAAGTCAATCAATACCGGCAGTTTGTCGCTGTCACGACAAATAATATTATCAGGAGCAATATCGCGATGGATAATGCCTTGGTGGTGGAGGTAACTTAAAACAGGCAGAAGTTGTCGGAAAAGTTGGATAATTTCCGCTTCGCTAAAGCATTCACCTCGCTGTAATCGCCGATTTAATAGGGATTGATAGGTTTGCCCTTGAATATAATCTTGGACAATGAAAAGTTGTTGTCCCTCCCGAAAGAACTCCCAGAAATGGGGAATTTGGGGATGCTTGAGTTTGTGCAGCATCGCCGCTTCCCTTTCAAACAGTTCCTCGGCTTTATGGAGGTTGTACGTACCTTGGGCAAGTGGGATAAGCTCTTTGATAACGACAGATTCGTTAAATCGATTGATATCCCGCGCTAGGTAAGTCCTGCCAAATCCGCCCTGACCTAGCTGATAGTGGATAATATAGCGATCGCGCAACTTTGTTCCAGGCTGCAATTGTGTTTGAGATGTAGCAACGCCTGTCGTACTGTTGTGCGTGCTTTGCAGAAATTCACCGCAGTACGAACAAAACCGCGCCGCAGCCGGATTTTGATGCCCTTGGCTACAAGTGATAAAACTCATGAAGTTATCGCCCTAACCTCTGCTATCGTAGCTTTTGCCACCCGATGTCTATTAATTCAATGGTAGAAGTAATGATTACAGGTAAGACTAAATTGCTGGGCGTTATCGGAAATCCGATCGAACATTCCCTGTCACCGGTGATGCACAATGCCGCTATTGCCACACTGGGAGTAGATTATGTGTATCTACCCTTTCCAGTTAAACCGGAAGATTTGCAGGTAGCGATCGCAGGTTTTGCCGCTATTGGTACGATCGGCTTTAACGTCACCATTCCCCACAAACAAGCAATCATTCCCCTCCTATCAGAAGTATCGCCGATCGCACGATCGGTCGGAGCCGTTAACAGCGTCTGGCGCACCGATAAAGGTTGGAGTGGCACAAATACAGATGTGGAAGGGTTTTTGGCACCATTGCTGAATCTCTCCCCCTCATCTCAAGAGCGCGATTGGAGTCAGACGACAGCGCTAGTCTTAGGCTATGGTGGAGCTGCTAGGGCGGTGGTAGCAGGGTGCGCCCAGTTAGGCGTACAGCAAGTCAAAGTAATCGGGCGCAGTCCGCAGAAATTAAACGATTTTTTAGATAGTTGGCTGAATTCGCGTTTGCCTGTCCGTCTCAGCGTACATAATTGGCAAGAGTTACCAAATTTGCTCTCAGAAGCAAACTTACTCGTGAATACAACGCCAATAGGAATGTATCCTCGCGTTGAAGAGTCTCCTTTAAGTGCAGATGAGATCGCGAAATTGCCCAAAGGTGCGATCGTCTATGACCTAATTTATACACCCAATCCGACTTTATTTCTAAAATTAGCTAAACAGCAGGGTGCGGATGCGATCGATGGTTTAGAAATGTTAGTACAACAAGGAGCGGCTGCATTGCAAATTTGGTTGCAGCAGTCAGTTCCAGTAGATGTAATGCGGCAATCTTTGCGAAGACATTTAGGATTATCGGATTGAAAGATTATTTTTGTCTAACATTGTCCTAATTTTATTTACCCAGATGGCCAACGCCAATTGTAGCGATTCCACTCGTAAATACCTTGAATTTCGTATTCACTACCGTTATCAAAACGAATTGTGCAAGTGGTATTGCCATCTATCTCATCCACTTTAATTACTGTGCAAGAAACCCATTCGCGACTGCAAGGGCCATTTTCTTGCACCCATTCCCATAAACTATTAGACACTTCAATGCGATCGCCTACTTTGAGTTTTAAAATTTCGTCTGGTGTGCGCTCGATATACTCAGCTAAATGTTCCTGCTTGACTCGATTGAGCCATTGTAAACCGTAGCGATCGCGAATAAACTGCACCTCTCCCGAAGTTCGATTATTCAACCAATCGTTCATTAACTGAAATTTCCAAGAGCGATCTTCTCTTTCTTGTTCTCTGACAAACTCTAAAAAAGTTTCTTGTTCATTATCGGTAAGTTCGTCCAGAGGATTAGTAGAAGAAGGCGATCGATCGCCACTCGGTTGACTTTGGATGCGAGTCAAATTTTCTGCCACTTGCAGCAGGATCTGTTTCTGTGTCTCGGTGAGAGGACAGCTAGCTGCATCGCACCGATCGAATGCTGCTTGCAAGGCTGCTTCGATCTCCTCTTTAGTCATACAGCACCTATGGCAAACAGTGAACTTGATTGCACGTCAACGGCTTTGGGTAGCTCTGTGCCAAAGCCGATCGCTAACTGGGGATAGTCCATTTATATTACAAAACTGGCACCCTCTTTAAGAGCGCGGTTGTACAAGTTCACGGTAAGCTGAGTTTGAAGTTACCTGCCGATCGCTAATTTTAGGTACAATATATGCAATTTCGAGCCATAAAAATCTTTCTAATTTCCTGCTCGATCGCAATTCTGAGTTGGGTGTTGACCCCACCCGCTTGGGCGTTGACTCAAATTCAACTAACCGATCTTTCTTATAAAGAGTGTCCGCCAGAACTAGCAGAAGGATTGGTTACTAGCGGTAACGCCAGAGCTGCCAACTGCTTTCTCATTACCGGCAAAGCCAACAATACCTCTGGTAAATACGTCTACAACGCTGATATTTTCGGTCGCATCTACGATGCCAATGACAATTCTGTGATGCAAAACCGTACTCGTCTGGGATCTATTGATGAGGTTCCGCCAGGAGTGAGCGATTTTGAATTGAGAATTTCTGTGGCTGCCAATCAGCCAACTCCTTTGAAGCTTAAGCAGTTCAAAGCTGCCGGTTTTACCGGTGTGGTTCGTCGTTGACAAAGGGCTAGGGGGGTAAACTACCCTTACCCCCTCAAATGCCGGGTGCGTTAGGTAAAGTTAACACATCCTACAACAGGTAGATTGTTGTTCACAAAATAAAAGTTTTGTAGTAAAATATTTACCTCCTTAAAAATTAAGGAGTGAAGTTTTCAGTACAAGCAGGCGATCGATCGGGATCAGAACATATACATAGCCCGTACTGCGAGGGGCTTGAGAAGATCGGCGATAAATTGGAGTAGAAAGATCGCCAAAATCGGTGAAAAATCAATACCACCGAGAGGGGGAATAAAAGAGCGAAAGATATTCAGGTAAGGATCGGTTAGCTGACTGAGGATGGAAAACGGCGGATCGTACCAGTTGAGATTGGGAAACCAGCTCAGCAGAATCCTAATAATCAACAAAACGACGTAGATGTTGACAAAGGTAATAAGAGCGTTGAACAGCAGTGCGACTGAGGCATCCATGAGTTTTGAAGCTTTTTACGGAATTTCAAACACAACTTAGACTTGACTTTAATTTAACCGATATCCGACCGTTTCGGATCGTCTCCTCTACACCAATGAAACTGAGTTGGGCTTCCAACTCTAGCTCGACTCTGCCCTACTTTTCCACTTTCCCAGCTGTTGGGGGTAGCTTACCGCTTGAGCTTGTCAACTGAAGAGTTGACTGCAACTCAGTATTGTGCATCTCTGGTCAGAGATCGATCGCCACTTCCCCCAGCAGCATTGCCATTCACGTTACCGAGCTGCTGGCGCACTTCGTCAATTGTCTGATTGAGTTGTGCGATCTTATCCTCCAGACTGCGACGAGCCACTTCAATCCGTTGCTCAGAAGAAGCTTCCAGTTGACGCTTCTTAGGTTTATCAACTTTAGCTTCGGAAGGATTGCTGTTGAGGATAGGTGCTTCTGCTTCCGCCGTTTCCTTACTGATGCGAGAAGCTAGCACCGCCCCCAGCACCCCACCGACTAGGCCACCTACCAACGACCCAGCCAAAAATCCTGCTGCAAAACCGTCACGCTGACTCATATCTATTTTGGATTTTAGATGAAAGGATTTAGGATTATATCTTTGGTACGACTGTTTTCAGCTTACCTGCTAGCAGTCCCAACTGCATCAGGCAGAAGATAGGGACTGGGAAAGTCAAAAGTTAAAAGTCAAAAGTCAAAAAGAAGAGGGAGAGGGAGAGGGAAGTGGCTAGGGCGTCGGGAAGAGGGAGAAGGGAGAAATTTTGACTTTTGACTTTTGACTTTTGACTTTATAGCGCTAGGTGCCAAAGGCGCGATCGCCTGCATCCCCCAACCCAGGCACAATGTAACCGTGGCTGTTTAAGCCTTCGTCTATAGTAGCCGTATATACATTCAAGCCCGGATAGGTCACACTCAATCTTTGCAGTGCTGGGGGAGCCGCCACTACCGAAATAATCCTCACTAACGCCGGATCGATACCGCGAGAAGTCAATTCTGCCATCGCAGCCATAATCGAGCCACCAGTCGCCAGCATCGGATCGCAGATCAATACCCGCGTTTGCTCTTTAAACTGGGCTGGGAACTTATTCAAATAGCAACTCGGTTCTAGCGTTTCTTCATCCCGTACCAAACCGAGATGATAAATCGACGCCAAAGGCATTACAGTCTGCGCTCCTTCCAACAAAGCCAATCCCGCCCGCAGAATCGGCACTACCACCAACGGCACTTCCGGATTGACAAACGTAGCAGGACAGTCAGCCAAAGGCGTTTGCACTGTTGTTTCTATTGTGGGCAACCACTCTCGCACCGCTTCGTAAGTCAGCCAGCGTCCCAGTTCCGTCATGGCGCTTTTGAACAGCACTGGTGGCGTTTGGGCATCGCGGGCAACACCCAGCCAGTGTTTGATGAGGGGATGGGGCGGAACATAGATACGCATCTGGAGAGTCATACGGGTTTTAGATTTTCGATTTTAGATTGGTGTTTGGATGCTGGTTCAAAAGCCCGATCTATCATACTGCCTTCTGCTTTGTTACAGGGAAGACAAAAATATTGTTGAGAATTTTTCCTAATTGTATTGACACTTCTTTTCAATAAGGCTATATTAACTTTCAGTGTTCTCCTCTCTCGTGTTCTCCTCTACGAGGAACGGCAGACGGGCTCGGTCAGCAGCAGCAGATAGAGTCCGTACTTTTTTTTAGGGCGTCGGGCGTCGGGGTTAGGAATTAGGGGCTAGATGCTAGATACGAAGGGAGCTTGTAAACTGTAAATCCAGGGAATTACTCTAGATTACTAACCCAATACCTGCTTCCATGAATAATCAGTTGTTTTACACTCAAACCAGTTCAACCGCGCCTGAATTTGATGTTATTGTCATCGGATCGGGTATTGGAGGGTTGGTAACGGCGACCCAGCTAGCAGCCAAAGGTGCGTCTGTGCTAGTCCTGGAGCGCTACATTATCCCTGGAGGAAGTGCTGGCTACTTCGATCGCAACGGATATCGGTTTGATGTGGGAGCATCGATGATCTTTGGGTTTGGCACTCAAGGCACTACCAATCTGCTCACCCGCGCCCTAGCAGCAGTCAACGTTAGTGTGGAAACCATTGCCGACCCGGTACAGATTCACTACCACCTTCCCGACGGGTTAGATTTAAAAGTTCATCGCAATTATGAGAAATTTTTGCAAGAACTTACAGAACATTTTCCGCAAGAACGAGAAGGCATCCGTCGATTTTACGACGAGTGCTGGAAAGTGTTTAACTGCCTGAACGCAATGGATTTGCTCTCGTTGGAGGAACCGGGCTATCTAACGAGGGTGTTTTTCCAGCATCCCTTGGCTTGTTTGGGTTTAGTGAAATACTTGCCCCTCAATGCAGGCGACATCGCCCGCCGATACATCAGCGATCCGATTTTGCTCAAATTCATCGACATCGAGTGTTATTGCTGGTCGGTTGTGCCAGCAGACATGACACCGATGATTAATGCCGGGATGGTATTCTCCGATCGCCATTATGGTGGCATTAACTACCCCAAAGGCGGCGTCGGTCAAATCGCCCAAAAACTCGTGGAAGGACTTGAGAAAGCTGGCGGTGAAATTCAGTACAAAGCCAGAGTCAGCAAGATTTTGACCGAAAATGGACAAGCAGTGGGCGTGCAGCTCGCCACAGGGCAAGTTTATCGCGCTAAACGCATTGTTTCCAACGCTACACGCTGGGATACCTTTGAAAAATTACTTCCGCCCGAACAAATGCCCCGTGTTGAAAAAAAATGGCAGCAACGATATCAAAAGTCACCTAGTTTTCTAAGTTTGCACTTGGGCGTCGAAGCAGATGTCCTACCTTGGGGAACTGAGTGTCACCATATTATCTTGTCAGATTGGGAACAAATGGAGGAACCGGAAGGCACTATATTTGTTTCTATCCCCACACTACTCGATCCGAATTTAGCTCCCGAAGGCTATCACATTATGCACGTATTTACGCCGAATTGGATTGATGATTGGCAAGGAATGTCGGCGAAAGATTACGAGGAGAAAAAACAAGAAGCAGCGGAACGTATTATTAAAAGGTTGGAGCAATTTTTCCCTGGTTTAGATACAAAACTGGATTACATGGAGGTGGGAACGCCTCGCACCCATCGACGTTTTTTAGGTCGGGATGATGGCAGTTACGGGCCGATTCCCAGTCGCAAGTTGCGCGGTTTGTTGGGTATGCCGTTTAACCGCACATCTATTCCCGGTTTGTATTGTGTGGGGGATAGTACTTTTCCGGGTCAGGGTTTAAATGCAGTAGCGTTTTCAGGGTTTGCTTGCTCTCATCGCATTGCGGTAGATTTGGGTTTGTGAATAATAGAAATACAGCAACCGATCGGGCGTCACCTGATGCAAGGATTTTGGATTTTCGATTTTGGATTAGCTCCGGCTTGAATATTGTAGAGACGTTTCATGAAAAGTCTCTACAATATTCGGAAAAATTTTTTGATTATTACCCTTGAAATCGGAGGCTTTACACCCCTTTTTTTGGGTAAAAAGTCAAAATTACCCCTTTTCCCTCTTCCCTCTTCCCTCTTCCCTCTTCCCTCTTCCCTCTTCCCTCTTCCCTCTTCCCTAGCCCCTAGCC
>NZ_JACJPW010000094.1 GCF_014696265.1 Aerosakkonema funiforme FACHB-1375
ACGCTCTTCCGATCTGCAGATCGATCGAGAGTTTGAGAGCCAAATGTGTGAGAACTTCAGAAGAACAGTTGTCGCCATCCTCCATGCGCTCTTGGTATTTGTTCGTAAAAGTATCTATATAATCTCCCAGCAGGGCAGCTTGATGGGGTTTTTGGTTTTGCTCGGTTAGCTGTTCCAGGAGGGCGACGGCGCGACGGATGAGCTCTTGGTGTTGTTTGGCTAGGTGACAGATAATCAAAACTAGCGATCGCGCTTCCTCTACATCCAACTTTTTACGTCCTCCCTGGCTTTTGCGTAAGGGACTGGACTGGCGCAAACGCCACAAGGAAACTCGATCGGCAACGATTGACTCTAAATTCAGCTGCGCCGCAGCTGCGAGTATTGTTTCCGAACCAATTCCCGCTAATGCTTCTAGAGCTAGCAAAACTAAATCCAGCTGGGCTTTGATATTATCCAACTGCGTAGGGTCTGGCGAGGTATTTAGAGTTAAATCCTCCCAGTTAGGGGTTGGCTTAGCGGACAATGCTTTCGAGCGCATACCTTCAGAATAAAAGAGAAGACAGCCGATCGTCTGTCAGTTACAAGTTCTGATACAGGAGAGTGCCTAAGTTGAACGGATTTTCTAGGCTAAATGGGGATTGCTAATTGGGCAATTGGGTATAGAACATAGGGTATTGGCAATTTGCGATCTGTTGATTTTCCTCTCCTGGGCTCTCCTGCTGCCAAGTTCCTCTGTCACACATATTTAAGTTAAATGCACCATACCTTATTTAGATCGATTTATCGAAAAATTGGGTTGAAAACCCCCTCGTTCTACGACGGCTTTCGGTAAAATTGAACGCCAGCGGAACACAAGATGTAGTTGTGGCATACGAACTTACTCGCTGGATAAAGACTAATGCCACCAATCCGAATGGGTTGCCCCAATGCCTCACTGCCCTCTAAAAAAAATATGGCATAGGTGGGAAAAAATAGAAATTAAATACCGTAGGGCATACGGAAATTCACGCTTGGGGAGTAGTCCTTGCATAGTGCTTGCTGTAAAAGGTGTAGTCGGACTAGATATGAAACTGTAAGACCAAAGCTAAGTTTACTTAGTGGAGGCATGATTCAGCCCAAGAATCTTCGTACCTTTAGGTCGAGGAGTTTCAAGGTTCATCCCAAAGAGGGATAACTATGAACCGCGAACCGGGAACAAAGCCATTCAGGTGATAATTCGGATACTGCCGCTTTGGCCTTAAAATCTTAAAATACTGTAAAGCCCTTTGCGTCCGGCGTCCGTTCGACCTCAATTCACCTCAATCGAATCATTATGGCTATTGGCTATCTCGCTCTTGTACTTCACGCCCACCTGCCCTTTGTCCGACATCCCGAAAGTGACTATGTGCTGGAAGAAGAGTGGCTTTATGAAGCCATTACCGAAACCTACATTCCCCTATTGCGGATGTTTGAGGGATTGAAACGAGACGGGGTTGAGTTCAAAATGACTATGAGCCTGACACCTCCTTTGGTGTCAATGCTACGAGATCCGCTGTTGCAAGAGCGCTACGATGCCCACTTAACTAAGATGGAAGAACTGGCCGAAAAGGAAATTCTGCACAATCAGCATCACGGTCATCTTCGTTACCTATCGGAATTTTACGCTCAAGAATTTCACGAAACTCGCAAGGTTTGGGAAAGCTATAACTGCGATTTGGTTGGGGCTTTTAAACAATATTTAGATAGTAACAACCTAGAAATCATCACCTGTGGTGCTACCCACGGCTATCTGCCACTGATGAAAATGTACCCGCAGGCTGTTTGGGCACAAATTAAGGTAGCCTGCGAACACTATGAGGAAAACTTTGGACGCCCTCCTAAAGGAATTTGGTTGCCGGAGTGCGCTTACTATAACGGATTGGAGCGGATGCTAGCTGATGCCGGTCTGCGCTATTTCCTGATTGACGGTCATGGGGTTCTCTACGGTAGCCCCCGCCCCAGCTTTGGCACTTATGCTCCTGTTTATACTGAGGCAGGTATCGCTGCTTTCGGTCGCGATCACGAATCGGCACATCAAGTTTGGTCTACTCAACTGGGGTATCCGGGAGACCCGGAGTATCGTGAGTTTTATAAGGATTTAGGTTGGGAAGCGGAATACGAATACATTAAACCCTACATTATGCCCAACGGGCAACGCAAAAATATTGGGATCAAGTACCACAAAATCACCGCTAGGGGTATGGGCTTGGCGGAAAAAGCTCTTTACGACCCGTATTGGGCGCGGGAAAAGGCGGTAGAACACGCAGGCAATTTTATGTATAACAGGCAGCAGCAAGTACAGCATCTCTACAAAGCTATGCAGCGGCCTCCCATTATTGTCTGTCCTTATGATGCGGAGTTATTCGGTCACTGGTGGTTTGAAGGGCCTTGGTTCCTCGATTTTCTGTTCCGCAAGTCCTGGTACGATCAAAAAACTTACGCGGTGACTCATTTGGCAGACTATCTCCGCATTCACCCGAAACAACAAGTCTGCCGTCTGGCACAGTCGAGCTGGGGTTATAAGGGATTCCACGAGTATTGGCTCAACGATACTAATTCCTGGATTTATCCGTATTTGCACAAGACGGCAGAACGAATGATCGAGTTAGCTGCTAGGGAACCGGTGGACGAATTGGAGTGGCGTGCGCTGAATCAGGCGGCGCGAGAATTGCTGCTTGCCCAGTCTTCTGATTGGGCGTTTATTATGAGGACTGGTACGATGGTACCTTATGCGGTACGCCGGACGCGATCGCATTTGATGCGTTTCAATAAGCTATACGAGGATATTAAGGCCAGCAAAGTTGACAGCGGTTGGCTGGGAAAAGTTGAGGCAATTGACAATATCTTTCCGAATATTAACTATCGCATTTATCGCTCCATGTGAAGTTTTGTGAATTTATAGTTCAAAAAGGACAGGCAATATGCCTGTCCCCAAAAAATTATTTTGTCGATCGCGTGTCAAGTCAAACCTAGAAGTTCATCTCGGCGGCTTGCACTTTCTCGATTTGTTTCTTCTTCAGCACCAGTAAAACTTGGCTGAGCATGATGCCGGCGAAGAACAGCATCAGCCACTTAATCCGCGAGGCGCTTTGCAAGACGATTTCGGTGTCAGCCTGACCGAATCCACCCACATTGGGGTTTACGGTTAAGGCTTCGCCTGCGGTTACGGGTTGACCTTCAGTAACGATCAATTCTGGGCCGGCGGGAATCGTATCGACGACGGTTTCGCCTGCTTCGGTTTTAATTGTTACTTGATAGCCGCCATCTTCAGCTTTGGCAATCTGAGTGATGGTACCGGCGGCGGAAGCGTTAAATAGGTTGTTGTTGGTGCGATCGCCGGTGGGGTAAACTTGACCGCGACCTCGGTTGCCACCCACATGAACGGCGTATTTGCCATAGTGGATGTTTTTGTCGGTTTCGGGATTGGGGGAAAGAACTGGGAAGACAATTTCTTGATATTGCTCGCCCGGTAGAGGCCCGACGATAATTACGTTATCCTGACCTTCTTTGTAGGTTTGGTAATACAGATCCCCGATTTTTTCTTTCATTTCCTCCGGAATGCGGTCTTCCGGGGCAATTTTGAAGCCTTCGGGCAACATCAGGACAGCACCGACGTTCAAGCCGCCTTTGGAACCGTCACCGATTACCTGCTGCACGCTGGTGTCGTAGGGAACTTTGACGACGGCTTCAAATACTGTGTCGGGGAGGACGGATTGGGGTACTTCAACTTTGGTGGTTTTAGCAGCCAGGTGACAGTTGGCGCAAACAATCCGCCCTGTGGGTTCGCGGGGCGTTTCGGGGGCGGTTTCCTGTGCCCAGAAGGGGTAGGCGGCAGCTGGCTTTGGAAGTGCTAAATCGCTGGCGAAGAAGAGGGTAAAGGTTGCGATCGCCAGCAGTGCTATTTTGGTAATCGCCCACTTACTGCTGGAGCGTATCGCCGATAAACAAACTTTTTTCATCTGTAATAACAACGATTCCGTGACCAATGTCAATTCAATAGGTATGCTCTCTGAGCAAGTCAATTTGAGATTTTGGATTTTTGATTGAATCTAAAATCTCAAATCTAAAATCTAAAATCGCTTACGCCCACCAGGGTTCTTCGCCGGTGCGGAAGTCAGTTTCTGTCCAAGGTGTCAAGACGAGTTTGTCGTCTTGAACGTTGGCGTGAACGAGTGCGAGCGATCGCGGTGCTGGCCCGCGCACTACCTTTCCGGTGCTGTCATACTGAGAACCGTGGCAAGGACACTTAAATTTGTTCTCGGCGACGTTCCAGGGTACGACGCAGCCCAAGTGGGTGCAGATGGCGTTGATTCCATAATCGGCTATGGCTTTGTCTTCTTTCACCACAATGTAAGTGGGGTCGCCTTTGAGTCCTTGGGCGAGGGTGCGCGAGCCCGGATTATGAGTGGTCAAAAACTCACTCACTACGATCTCGGCACCGAGAGCGTCTTTGGCGGTGACGCCACCACCACCTCCACCACTAGATGGGGGGATAAAGTATTTGACTACCGGATAGAGGGCTCCCAGTGCCGTTCCCGTGATGGTGCCAAATGTTAGCAAATTCATAAACTGACGACGCCCCATATCGGGTGCGTCAGCAGATCCCGAAACTTGAGCCATAACTTATGCTTGAGTGTGTATCTTTGTCAAGATTTCTGAGTTTAACCTCAGATTTTTCCCACCATGCGTCGCGAACGTGCAATCTGCCGCTCCCTGGCAAGGTCTCAAAAATGCTTTGAGAAACTGGTTTACAACTATCTCAGGGGTATTATTACATTTTTTGACACTCGTCTCATAATCTAGAGGCACGTTGTCTCGATCGCGAAAATTTTACATGGTTTGGACTATGACCGGACAAGACTTACGCCAAATATTAGTAGATAAGTGGGGATACTCTTACGATGTGCAAGTGCGGCGCATTCAGGGGAAGATTTTTGTGCAGATTATGTGGAAATATCTGGAACAGGCATCTTTTCCGCTTTCAGAGGCCGAATATATGGCGCATCTAGATACTATTGCCAGTTATGTTGAGGCTTGGGGTGCTAGGGCGCAGGTGCAACAATATATTGTGCAGACGCGGGAGCGCCCCCGACTCGGTAAGGCGGTGAGCATTCCGATTGATTTGGGCGATCGCTCTTCGGAGTGGATAATATAAGATTTCTGTCCTCTACACAATTGTCTATGCAAGTTGAATGGCAAACTGCTAAAACCTACGAAGATATTCTTTACCACAAAACGGACGGTATCGCGAAAATTACTATTAATCGTCCCCACAAACGCAATGCCTTTCGTCCCAAAACTGTTTTTGAACTTTACGATGCTTTTGCCGATGCCCGCGAAGATACGAATATCGGTGTAGTGCTTTTTACTGGTGCTGGGCCTCACACGGATGGTAAGTACGCTTTCTGTGCTGGCGGTGACCAAAGCGTGCGGGGAACGGCTGGCTATGTGGACGATGCTGGTGTACCGCGCCTGAATGTGTTGGATTTACAGCGACTGATTCGCACGATGCCGAAGGTGGTGATTGCCTTGGTGGCTGGATATGCGATCGGCGGCGGTCACGTACTGCACATTTTGTGCGATTTGACAATAGCTGCTGAGAATGCAATTTTCGGTCAAACGGGGCCGAAAGTAGGTAGCTTTGATGGTGGATTTGGTGCTAGTTATTTAGCCAGAATTGTCGGGCAGAAAAAGGCACGAGAAATTTGGTATTTGTGTCGGCAATATGATGCCAAACAAGCTTTAGAAATGGGTTTGGTTAATTGCGTGGTGCCAGTGGAGGAGTTGGAAGAGGAAGGGATTAAATGGGCGAGAGAAATATTAGAAAAAAGTCCGATCGCAATTCGCTGTTTGAAAGCTGCTTTTAATGCCGATTGTGACGGACAAGCAGGTTTGCAAGAGTTGGCGGGAAATGCAACTTTACTGTATTACATGACAGAGGAAGGTGCAGAGGGGAAACAAGCGTTTTTAGAGAAACGGAAACCGGATTTTCGCCAGTATCCTTGGTTACCTTGACCTCTCCCTAGCCCCCTCTCCTCGCAGGAGAGGGGGGAGAAGAGAGTTGTCTCTGTTATTTGAGCCAAATCACTGATATGCAGTGATCCTACTCATTTATAACTGGGTAGCAGTTGTATATGATATCCGCAACTTGCTCAACTCCTAAAATCCTCAGTATGAGCTATTGCTTGAATCCTGATACCAAAGATTGCCAGAAACCTGAAAATCCCGATAATACAAGGTTTTGCCAAAGCTGTGGCTCAAAGTTACGACTCAAAGACCGTTACCGTGCTATCAAGGTACTGGGGAAAGGGGGTTTTGGGAAAACGTTTCTAGCAGTGGATGAACATAATGGAGATAAATGCGTAATTAAGCAGCTTTTAGTTCCTCCTGAAGTTCAAAACAATCCGGCTCAACTACAGACTTATATTAGGCTCTTTGAGCGAGAAGCAAAACAACTGGCTGAACTAGGCATTCATCCTCAAATTCCGACTCTGTTTGACTACCTGGAACAAGGACTTGAGAAAGCTAATCAGTCGGCTTATTTGCAAAGCCAAAAATATTTATACTTAATACAAGAATTTATTGAAGGACAGGACTTACTGGAAGAATTAACCCAACAAGGAGCTTTCAATGAAAAACAGATTCGGGAATTTTTAAAAGAGCTTCTGCCAGTCCTCAAGTTTATTCATGATAAAAATGTTATTCATCGGGATATTAAGCCTCAGAATATAATGCGTCGAAAGAGCGATCGCCAATTGGTGCTGATCGACTTTGGCATTGCGAAGGAATTCACAACAACTTATTCTGGTCAAGCAGGTACAACAGTTAGCGTATTGGTAGGTACGCCTGGATATGCACCAAAAGAACAAGTACAGTATGGAAAAGTTTATCCGGCTACTGACCTTTATAGTTTAGCTGCTAGTTGTATTCATTTATTGACGAGAATTCCTCCTCATAATCTCTACGATCCTCAGCAGGATTACTGGATATGGCGACAGCATCTAGCAAAACCGATTAGTTCTCACTTGGGACAAATTTTAGACAAACTTCTTAAAGAGTCAGTAAGAGAACGATATCAATCAGCAGATGAGGTAATTAAAGAATTTATACCAGAAGTTCGATTAAGCCAATCTAGTTTGACATTTACAGCCACAAAAATAAATCAAATACTAACTCAAACAATTAAAATTACTAACTCTATTCCTGACACCCTGCTAGAGGGTAGATGGGAAGTAGCACCGCATCCCAACGATCCACCACATACGCCAAATACCCATGCTTGGATTTCATTTTCACCTGCTCAGTTTGCGAGTGATCAAATTGATTGCAAAATTACTGTAGATACTAGCAAATTGCAGGCAGATCAAGCTGGTGAGAGGCAAATTTTATTGCATACGAATTCATCGCCAAATACTTATATTTTAACGGTTAAAGTTCAAACGGCTCCACTGCCTATTGCCAATAAACAATTGCCTTATGGTTCCCTATCTGTGCTGTTTGTAACTTGTTTTGGGGTAGCTTGGGTTGGGGCTTTAGCTTGGGGTATGCCTGGGGCAGCGTTTGGGGCTGGCATTGGGGCTTTGATTGGGGTTTTTGCTGGGGCTGTTACTGAAGCTTCGATTGATGGCGGATTGGGATTTGGACTTGGGGCTCTAGCTGGATATTCGACTAAAAGCGGTAAGGGAAGCTCTGTGGTTGAGTTGGTGGTTGGGATGATGGCAGGATCTGTAGCTGGAAGCATCTGTGGGCTGATAGGGTCGAGTCTAGCTTTGGCGAAGGGAGATGTCCCCTTTTTTATGGCGTTGGTTTGGATTGTAGTTGTGAGTGTGGTTGGGTTTATAGCTGGTTTGGTGGCTAGAACTATCGCTAAAAATTTAGTAACTGAATGGTTTGTTGTGGTTATCTCAATACTAACAGTGGGGTTAGGAATTAGCTTAGGAATTGGCTTTATAGTTGGATTTTTGAATCTGTTAATAATATTGGCACTAGCAGGAACAGGTTTACCATTAGCTACAATGATTTTTTATCCCATTTTAAGACGACGTAGGCTCATTGTTAAATATCAACAGTCTCAGCAACATTTGATTAAGCCATAACCACAAGTAGCGAAAGGAAAATTCGGGATGAAAAAACGTAAGCTACTTGAAAAAGTTCTATCTGGATCGAAAAATATCCAGTTTAATGAAATGGTGACACTGATTGAAGCCTTTGGGTTTCGTCTATCGCGCATCAATGGCAGCCATCACATCTTTAGCCATCCTGAAATTCCAGAAATAGTTAATATTCAAAATAAGAAAGGTAAAATAACACCATACCAAGTCCGCCAATTTTTGTTACTGATAGAACAGTATAATCTTCAACTGGAGGATGAAACAGAGTAACTATGAAAGATTATCACATCAATGTATTCTATAGTGAAGAGGATGAAGGTTACATTGCGGATATACCTGACTTAAAATACTGTTCTGCTTTTGGCGAAACACCAGAGGAAGCTGTGCGGGAAGTCCTAATTGCGAAAGCTGTATGGCTGGAAACCGCGAAAGTTGAAGGAAAACCGATTCCCCTGCCTAGATATCGACCAGCTATATACCAAGTGGGAATATAAAATTATCTTGGAACTTACTATGACTCAAGAACCTCCCCTTCCCGATCCAGAGAAAGTGAAGCAAACTGTTACTAGAATGCGCGAAGTCTGCCGCCAATTTGATAATCTCAATTTAGCACTTGATGAACTGATTGCCCAAATAGAAGCGGATATTCGGAATAGTTCGTTAACTTCTTACCGTTTGGGAAGAATGAAACCTGTTACTAAATCGGATAAATAATGAAAGTCGATCGCATGGTGCTGTATTCGCGATCGCGTATGGGAAACTGGTTTTTTTGTTGTATATTTCGATATTTTGTGACGGAAATGAAGAAACGCATTTTATGGGATTAGTTTGATTTCTAAGTTATCTCATATACCGAGTTTTAACATACTCTTTTATCACGCTATTCAAGCTGAAAAAAGTTGTTTTGCCCTCCTCTTTCCCCTCGATTAATAACCGCCTTCCTAGCGATCGCATTACATTCACTAAATCCGATACCGATAATTCTCCTATCTTTAAAATATCCGGTAAAACAACCGGTTGACTTTCCTTAGCCAACTGAGTTATTACTGCTATTTCCTGCTGTGTTAAACGCTGAAATTGTTGGTCTAGTTGCGCTTGTAAAGATTCATCCAATATTGGCGCATCGCATTGCAGGAAATCAGAAACACTACCTGCAAATATCTCTTCGATCGCGCTGGCGGTCAATTCTAACCAGAGAGGATTGCCTTGGTAGATATCAATCAATGTTTCCCAAGTTTCTTCATCTGATAATTTACGCTCTTTCAGTATTTCTTTTGCTGCTAATCCCAAACTGCCTAAGACGAATGTCCGCACGTAATTATTAGCTTTTTCTAACTTGGCAATTTCTCTAGGTTTCTCCCAACTATTGAGTAACAAACAACTGTTGTGATTGACTTCGGCAATTAATTTAAAAAATAACTGATAATCTTCATATCCAGTTTGATATTGACCCGCGAGTTGTCCGCTAGCAAAAAGCATTTGTAGGTCATCGAATATAATTAAACAGCGATGCTGGCGTAGATAGTTGAGGAGTTGGGATATTTGCGTTTCGATGTTCTGGGGAATGTCTGCTTCGTGGGGGAAGATTTGCAGCAGATTGGTGAGTGTTGCGTTGAGTGTTGGGGAAAAGCGAAGACTGCGATAAATAATGTAATCGAAATTGGTTTTGATTTGTTCTATTAGTCGTAATGAAAGGGTAGTTTTGCCAATTCCGCTGATTCCGAGAAGTGCGATAAGACGAGTGCGATCGCATATTATCCAGTTTACCAGGGTAGCGAGTTCGGTAGTGCGATCGTAGAAACTGAAGATTTCCGGCGCGTCGCCTAAGTCGATGTGGGGTTGAGTTGGGGTTTTTTGGGGGTTTTGGGGAGAGGAGGACGATCGATGTTTATCTGTAAAAATATTAATATTATTAATTGTTGGATTATTTTGGCAACCTTTTGAATCTATCTGGGAAAAATTTTTGCTTCTTATGTTTTTGAATATACTTTTAAAATTAGCTTTAGTAACTTTTTCACCTAATACTGAGGAGAGAAGATTCCATAATTCATGTCCGACATTTTTAACATGACTTTCACTAAAACCATTATCCTTAGCAATTTCTGAGTAGGTTTGACCTTGGATAGTACCTTTTAATACAGTTTTTTGCAAACGATCTAAATGTTTTCCGGTTTTGGAAAAGATTAGATTATTTGCCAGTTCTAAGATTTCCGCAATATCCATACACCCAATAAATACTAAATTGAACCTTATTATACCATAGTTTTCGTACCTTTCGTACTTTTCATACTTTGACTGGGTGACGAAATGCCGTACTTTTCATACGGTAAAGTAGCGATCGCTTGTTTAGGATCGGATTGTTTACTGGTATAAAGCCGCTATGTTGCGGCACAAGCAAGCCAAATAAACATCAAACATGAAATTTGAAATAGTCAAAGATAAAAAAGACCCTAGTACCAAAGATGAGCCAAGTAGTTTGCTCGAAACGCCTCAATGGACATTAGGTGAAATAGCCTTGTCAAAAAGTACATTTGAGCAAATTGAAGAAATGATTGCTTATGTAAAAAATCGAGAAAAGTTATTGTATGAATGGGAGTTTAATCGTTTTCTCAAGACAGGTAACGGTTTAAGTATCAACTTTTTTGGCCCACCAGGTACTGGTAAAAGCATTACAGCTGAAGCCATTGCCCAAAAATTAGGAACTAATATCATCAAAGTCAACTATGGTGAGTTAGAATCCGAATTGGTAGGTGGTACATCCAAAAATTTATCAAAAGTTTTCAAACTAGCCGAGGAGAATAAGAGTTTATTATTTTTTGATGAAGCTGATGCAGTTTTAAGTAAAAGGATTTCTAACTTATCGCAAGCAGCCGATCATGGTGTAAACTCTGCCAAAAGCACACTATTAACACTGATGGATAAATTTAATGGTGTGATAATTTTTGCCACTAACTTATTTGAAAACTATGATGCGGCTTTTTTAAGGAGGATCATATTTAATGTAGAGTTTCCTGTACCTGATCGGGAAATGAGAATTCAATTGTGGGAATTCCATTTATCTAAAAATGTTCCCCGAAACATCAGTTACGAGAGGGCAGCGGAAATCAGCGAGGGTTTATGTGGTGGTGATATTAGAAATATCACGATTAAACTGGGACTGAAATTGCTAGTAGGCAAAACAAAGGCTATTGATGAGACAGTCATCAATGAGGAAATCAATAAATATAAAACTATCAAACTGCGTCACCAAAAAATTAATTTAGCGGAAGCAGTTGTGATAGAGGAAGAAAACACTTCAGATTTAAAGGAGGAATAAATCATGCCTATCGATCCTATAACTTGGACGATTATTATAGGTAGTTTTTTAGCTGGTGCTACTGTTGGTTACTTTTGGGATGAACTCAGAGCCTGGGCTACCCGTGTAATAGGATATCTACTAGCTCGGATAAACCGAGCTATTGAGGTGACTTCAGATGCTATTGTTTACTTAGTTAGAGAGGGCAAACGCTATTACAAGAAAGTTGAAATGTTTTCTAGAAATATCTATACCAAAGTTACCAGTCTTCTATCAGATAAAAAAGAAATTTATCAGGGTGATATTCCTGAAGACTTAAACAAGCAACTTGAGTACAAATCAAAGTTGGAGTTAGGGCGAGCATCTACTTAAAACCCTAGAGAGAGGTAGCTTACCTTACGTCAAGGATCAAGATTTTTTTGATTATTTTGGTAGGATTAATATGTCAGATCAAAAAAGATATGTAACATATGGGATAGAGATAGCGAGAGAAGACATTCCTCAAGATGTGCTATGGGAACTTGAAAGAAGAGCAAGAAAAGCACTTCCACCAAAGTTTGAAGAAGTTTCCATTTCAGATAATGATATTCCTCAAAAAGAACTAGAATGTCTACTCAAAAAAGAAAAACATAAAATCCTGTAAAATAATTATGGAGAAGATTAATATGTCAGAATCAGAAAGTTTAGGGCACAAGTTTTGGAAAATATTCGATACCGTAAAAAATGCGGGTGAAAAGATATCACAAGCATTGCAGGAAAATGTTGCTGATATTGACACATTTAATAGTATCCAGAGGGAAACTTTAAATTTTGATTTACTGGAGGAGGATATTAAAGGCATTCACAGAAGAATTGAACAAGATGGATATTCTGTGTTAGGAAGCCGTCTAATTCTTGATGACAAACAAGAATTGATTGAAATTAAAACCTATAGCCAAAAAGGAGAAAAAAGCTTTGTCAATACTGTGAGTGCTAAAGTAAAGCGCGTGATAAATATTCCGGCTAATATTCTAGATGAAATGAAAAGTAAGGGGCGCGTTGAATTAAGTTTGAAGCCTGATAATTGATGTAATCTTTACTTTCATGTAAAATATAGCGATCGCACATTTCCATCATACCCCAAATGCGATCGCACATTTCCATCTTACCCAAATGCGAGATCGCACATTTCCATCTTACCCCCAAAATGCGATCGCACCTAAAAACTCAACTACTCATCAATAGTATTAGCAGAACTAAACTCGATCGGACGTTTGAGAATTTGACCGACAACTCCGTACCGATCCCCTGTTAATCCATCAAGTTCGTGTTCGATATCTTCCAACCAGCCAAGTTTACTTGTCCACTTCCCATTAGGTAATTGTCTGGCTGCATGAGTTGGAATACCATTAGAGTCAACATATATAGCTATTTTCTGATATCCAGTTTCTAATATTTCATTATCATCTGGTTCATATCCTAGCGTTTGATAAGCTTGAATATAAGCTTCTAGAGTCTCTTCTTGAGGAACGCCATCAGGCCAATAAAATTGCTCTCCCGGTATAGGTTGCCACCAGCGATCGTCCTCTTCTACAGCCCATGCAAAACAGTTATATTCCTCTGACTTTGGACTGGTAACTTGATAATCAGTGCGAGACAAATTAGGCCATTTAATTTCAAGTTCAGGTCTTCTATACATTTTATTCGATCGCGTAGCCTTGGTTTCTACCCCACTCTATCCAAGCTGATGCCATCTGCTTGACTCTTCCTCTTTGTTCTGGCTTGATAGGATTTTCGCCTGTAATTGCACTCAACGCTGCTAACCAGTAAAGCGGATTTTTTTTCAGTTCTGACAGCAACAGGGGCACGATTTTGGTTCCCATACTAATAATTTCCTGATAATAAGGATGCTGAGACATTTGGGCAGTAGAGGACATTCCAGCAACTTCATTTTCCCATTGCTTAGCAAGGGCATAAAACTTATCTACTATTTCTGGGTCAAGTTCGGCATTTTTGCTGATATTTGGGGGAGAAACTTCTCTCTGTGCGAGCAAGTTATCCAAGCTTATTAAGAGCAAATCTTCTATCGATACATTGAGGTCAGCGGCGACTTTTTGTAGCTTGTGCAAACGCTCATCTGAAATGGCAATTGTGATAGTATTCATCTGATTTACAAATTAGCCCGTATCTAAAAAAACAATCATTATTTACTGTAAAGTTTATGTCCTGAGATTCGCGCATTATCCATAATTTCTTTGAAATATTCAAAGTAGCTTTCTCTTTGCTTTGATTCTTCTTCCGTAACTTCTTCTTCTATCCAGCCTTTCAGAAGTTTCATTGCCGCCAGATTCTTTTGTAATTGTTCTGCTTCTGTTTTTCCTCTGTGCTTTAAAAAAGGTGTCAAAGAACTACTCATAGTTTTAAAGTGTCCCCTAAAATTTAGGTCTAATATCTAGAATAGCATTTTTACTGTCATTAACTACTGAACCGGAAACCTTATAGCCAAAAGCGATCGCACTTCCGTCTTTCTCAGAATGCGATCGCACTCCCATCTTTCCCCCAAAATGCGATCGCACACTTCCATATTTCTGCCAAAAGCGATCGCCATCTCAAGTTTCTTCACCATCAAACGGGTTAAACAGTGTAAGATCGCCAATCCATTCAAAATCCCCTGTGTTTCTTGTCACCAACGTCCTATCATATACCAAAGCTGTTGCTGCAATAATAGCATCCCCAAGTGTCATTCTCCTCATCTGTCTTAGTGTCACCGATCGAGCGAGTACAGCTTGTGAAATAGGGAGAACCTCCACAATGCGAAAAAATTCCTCAAAGTATAGCCTAGACTCTTCAGTTAGCCGGTGGTAGCCAAGGACTTCAACGTAACTTAATGCTGATACTGCTATGTCATTTTCGCCGATAAACTGCCTAATATGCGGGTATTCTGCCTGCGAAGCATAGATAATAATATTGCTATCAATTAACATTATTCATCCCTACTCGCAAGTGGACGATCTTGGCGCAAATCTCGCTGCCATTCCGCTGGATCGTTAACACTAGCAAAAGCATTAGTATCGGCAATTTTTTGTAAAATTTCAACGACTTTTTGACGGCGTATATCGGCGCTTAAGCTTGAATCTTCTTCTAATAAAGTAACGTAAACTTTGACCGGGCGCTCGCTTTCTTTTGGAGCTTCGTTAGCCCACTCTAAAATGTTTCCTTTCAGTACAGCCTCAAATGTTTTTAGCATAAATAGTTGAATGTTTTGTTAGTTATAATAGATATTCTACTATAAGCGATCTTCTATGTCCAGCTATATCTACCGGAGCGATCGCACTTCCGTCTTTCCCAGAATGCGATCGCACATATTCTACTTATCTTTATAAAAGAGCAAGTCGATGGATTACACCAACTGAAGCATCCTCGACAATTATTTCTTGTAGTTGTTCACCCAAAACTTGCGAAGCATCAAGGATTTCTAATCCAGCTAGTTTGCCATCAGCACTGTAATCAGCAATAATATCTTCTGTCAGTTCTCGATTTTCGGCTGTCCCCGGCGCTAATGGCAGTAACTCTATATAGAGTGCATCAACTTCTGGATCGTAGTGGATATTCATAGTTTTCTTCCTTCTAGTTGAAATAATAAACGTTTACTGTTTAAAACTTAAAACTCGCATTAATAAACCTCACGGCGATGAGCAATAATAGCTACAACTACCACTTGTTGTTCATCATTAATTGCATAAACTACCCGGTAATCTCCAACTCGATATCTATAATATCCAGCTAAATCACCTTTAAGTGGCTTAATATTTGGATGATTGCGAGGATTAATTTTCAGCATCTCGAAGCATCGATCTAACTTACGTTGCAATTGAGCCGATGCTGCTTCAAAAAACTCCTGTGCGTCAGAACTGATTGCGACTGTATATAAATCAGTATTTTCGTTTGAGTTGGTCAACGGGAATCACCTTACCTGCTGCTATATTTTTTTTGGCTTTGGCAAAAGCTTCTTGAAAACCAGGAATTTGCAATAATTCTTCCGTGGCTTCATTACTTTCACGCTCTACTAAATAAGCTAAAAAGTCAACAGCCACAAGGAGTCTTTCTGGCGACAGTTGCTCTACATATTCCTTTGCTTGCTGACGAATTTCTGTAGTATTCATAGTTACTCAACGACATCATCTATAAAATATTGTAGCTGCAAATATCTCTGGGAGACTATACCGATATTAGTTACAGGTAGTTAAGATCGATTGCAATTAAACTTGGCTGGGTAAATCTAACACGATTAACAACATCCGCTTTCTAAGCAAGAAACCCGGTTTTTTTAGAAAAACCGGGTTTCTCGAACAGATCGAAACTAGCTTGGTGGGCATTGCCCACCCTACTTTTTTAAGTGGATGGGACGAGTCGCTTACGCAGGGATTCGGCGCGGCGCTTAGCAGTGGAATTGTTGGGTTCGTACTTCAAAGCTTCGTCGTAAGTTTGCAGTGCTTGTGCGGTTAACTTCTTTTTCTCGTAGGCATGACCTAAATTGTTGAGTGCAGTGGGATAATTTGGTTGGAGTTTTAGGGCTTCTTTGTAGTTGCGAATTGCCGCGTCGTATTGCTCTTGAGCAAAGTAGGCAAAGCCCAATCCGTTGTAAATGAGGGCAGTATTTTGGGGTGCTTCCTCTTCGGCGGCTTTAAGTGCCCTTTGGAAGACTTGGACGGACTGAGAGAACAGCTTTTTATCGAGATAAATGCTGCCCAATTCGTAATACTCTTGAGCAGTGCCTTTCTCGTTTTTCAGCTTGTTTTGCAGGCGTGTAAGTGTGGTTTCAACTTTGCGAGTTTTGAAGACTTGCTGAAAAATCAACCAAGCGGTTCCAGATAGCAGTACGAGCAATATAGAGATATAAACAATGGGAAGCTGGCTTTGCATAGGTTTTTAAAGCGGGAATTTTCAGTGTTGGGTGTTGAATGCTGAGTGCTGAGTGGGAATTTTTGGTTTTGTAGAAAACTCAAAACACATTCCTCACATCTCAAAACTTTATTTTAAGGTATCCCAAGGCAGTCCCCAATAGATAGCTCGTTGCTGTAACCAACCGTCGGATCTCCAGCGATCGATCGCCCGATTGACCCGCCGCCGCAATTCATCGTACTGCAATCCCTTGGGCATTACTACAGCTAGGGGTTCGGCGGAAAGCAGGGTTGGTACTAAGCGATATTGGGGATATTCCTGTACCCAACCGGTGAGGATGCTGACATCGGCGGCAAAGGCAACTGCGCCGCCAGCTTCGAGGAGCGATCGCGCTTCTTCATAGGATGCCACACCGACGAGCTGGGCGGCGGGTAACTGATACCGCAGTTTGGGGATGGTGCTGGAACCGAACAGAACGGCAATTTTCGCTTGCCGAATATCATCGAGCTGTTGCACTGTGGCATCTTTTGTCACCAAGGCGATGCCATCAAAATAGTAGGGTGGGCTAAAGTTAACTAAGCGGGCGCGGGGTTCGGTGGCCGTAACTCTGGCAATGGTAAGATCGACTTTGCCCCGCAACACAACGTCAAGGCGATCGCGATTTGCCACTGGCTCGAACTTGACGGCATCGGAACGCCCCAACAATTCTGCTGCCAAACCTCGTGCCAAGTCAATTTCTAACCCTTGCAGGTTGCCTGTCGCATCCCGAAAACCCATAGGACGCAAGTTATCTTTTACACCAACAATTAAGTAGCCCCGTTCCTGAATTTCTTTGAGTTCGGCGGCATTGCTGGCAAAAGGCAAAAGTGTTCCCAGGCACAGCCAGGGAACTAGGTAAAAAGGCAAAACAAAGAGCAGATTTTTCAATCCTTTTTTTTGACTTTTGACTTTTGACTTTTGACTTTTATTTAGCTTTGGAAGCCAATTCGACAACTTTGCCGAAACTCTCCGGATCGAGGATGGCGAGTTGGGCGAGCATTTTGCGATTGAGTTCGATGTTGGCTTTTTTGAGGTTGCCCATCAGTTGGCTGTAGCTGACGCCGTGCAGATGCGCGGCGGCGTTGATGCGGGTGATCCAGAGACGGCGGAAATCGCGCTTGCGTTTTTTGCGATCGCGATAGGAATTCCGCAACGCCTTCATTACTTGTTGATTGGCTGTGCGAAACAGCGTGGAGTGGGAACCGCGAAATCCTTTCGCCAGTTTGAGAACTTTCTTGCGACGTTTGCGAGCAACGTTACCGCGTTTTACTCTTGTCATATCGATTTTGGATGAGAGGATTTTAGATTTTGGATTACTTGTGTAGGTGCATTAGGCAAACTTAGTGCAGCGTAACGCACCGCCAGGAGTCCCTAGAGATAGGGGAGCATCAGGCGCACGTTTTCTTCGTCTCTTTCGTCCACAACTGCTGGGTTAGATAGATGACGTTTCCGCTTGGCGCTTTTGTGCTGTAGCAAGTGGTTCTTAAAAGAGTGGCGGCGCATGATTTTGCCGCTTCCGGTTGCTCTGAACCGCTTTGCCGCCGATTTGCGAGTTTTGACTTTTGGCATGGGCTGACCTTTCTCGGACACGATCTATTATGCTACCATAAGCTTTATCTGTAATCAAGTAGATTCGAGTAATTGTAACAGATAGATATTCACAACTATAATAATTTAATTTTATTCACCGAAAAAAGGGGTTTCAACGTTCCCATTTCAAAGGGAATCATCAAAAAATTTTTCCAAATATTGTGGAGACGTTTCATGAGACGTCTCTACAATGTTCAAGGCGGAACTAATCCTCTCATCTAAAATCCTCTCATCCAAAATCCAGTGACCTATTACCAGTGAGAAAAAAATGGATGTACCTACAATTGTTAATGTTGCCATAGGTTTAATTTTTATTTATCTGATTTTGAGTTTGCTCACTTCAGAAATTCAGGAAGCGATCGCGACTTTTCGCGAGTGGAGAGCCAAGCAACTCAAAAATTCTATCAGAACTCTTTTGAATAAAAACCTGACGGAGCAATTCTACGCTCACGATTTAATTAAATCTCTGAATCAGGCAGGTCACAAAAGAAATTCTGTTGGCCCATCTTATATCCCTTCAGAAATGTTTGCCTATGCTTTAGTAGATATTTTAAATTTATATTTCAAAGGTTCGCAAAGCATTGCAGCTGTTGAAACAAAAATAACTAGCTCGGATTTGCCGCCCAAATTAAAAGATATTTTGTCTGCTTTTGCGAAAAAAATTCAAAATCAAGACCGGGGGATAGAACCGGCAATTCAAGATTTACAACATGAAATCGCAACTTGGTTCGATGAAACGATGGCGCGAGCATCGGGAGTATACAAACGCAATGCGAAAGGGGTATCTTTCTTGATTGGATTAGCGGTTGCAGTTATGGCTAACGCCGATACGGTTTACCTGATGCAAAGATTATACAAAGATGAAGTATTGCGCTCGACTGTGAGTCAAGTTAGCGAGGAAATATTGGCGAGAAATTCGGATGCGATCGTACAATGTTTAAATACTGCGAAAGACCAAGCAAGTAAGGATAAATGTTTGCTACCTTTGCGAGAAAATGTTCATACAGCTTTAAATGATATCTCATCGTTACCAATAGGCTGGAATATCGGTAACCCCTTAAAGCAATTGCAAGAACAGCAATCGATTGCGCCGATGGGGAATTGGGACTGGCGAGGTATAGTTAAAGTAATTTGGGGCTGGATTTTAACGGCTGTTGCTATTTCTATGGGGGCACCATTTTGGTTTGAGATCCTAAACAAAGTGGTTAATGTCAGGAACGCGGGAAGGAAGCCTAAGTCTACTTCTAATTAGTTTGATAAAGCTTGTAGCGATCGAGCATATTTTGAAGAAAAACACTTATCCAAACATAAGGAGATGCAAAAATGGCGAACAAATCAGTTGCAGTTAAGGAGAAGAAAGAGCAAGCAAGCAAGAAGCTAACTGGAACGGCAAAAAGCTGGCTCGTATCTGCTCATGTTGCTTCCGGATCGATTTGGTTTGGGACAGCTTTAAGTATGGTTTTGATTGGGTTGAGTAACCTTCACACCCAGAACGGAGATGAACTTTACGCGATTAATTCTGTTGTGAAGTTGCTGGATGATTTTGTGGTAATTCCGGCAGCGATCGCTTCTTCTGTAACAGGAGCATTACTTTGCTGGTTAACTGTTTGGGGATTCTTTAAATTTTACTGGGTAATTGTGAAGTGGATCGCCACAACTGTGCTGATTACCTTCGGTACATTCTGGCTTGGCCCTTGGACAAATGCTATGACGGCGATTTCTGACGCCGAAAGAATCAAAGCGCTTACGAATCCGCTGTTTATGTTTGATATCAAAGCGGTAATTACTGGTGGAAGTATTCAGACTTTTTGCCTGTTAGCGATTATTGCTATTTCGATTATCAAACCTTGGGGAAGACGGGATATGAAAGATAAAACTAAAGAAAAGCAAGCTGCTGGCGCTGCTTAATATCGATTTGATGGCGATCGCATCTGGAAAGTAAGGCAAAAAGAGTGCGATCGCCACATATCTAAAGTACGCGATAAGATAATTTCAGATATAACTAGCGAAGTCAGAAGGATGTCTTTCAGCAATACCGAATATAAATATGTAGATCTGGACGATCGCAATACCTATTAAGCAATTTTCTGCTAATATGAGTTAAACACCTCAGTAGGAGAATATATGGCTGAAATTACCATAGAGGAAAGCAAACTAAAAGAGCTGCTGAAAACAGCGCTGGTTGAGGTACTTTCTGAGCAAAAAGAGGTCTTCTCTGATTTATTGGCAGAAATCGTAGAAGACATAGCCTTAGAAAAGGCTATTAGAGAAGGTGAAAATACCGAGCCAGTCAGCCGAGATGCTATTTTCAAGCTTTTGGAAGGTAAAGGATGAACGTAGAGTTCAGAAAAAGCTTTGAGAAAGATTTGGGTAATCTGCGGAATGAAGCATTACTGCAAAGGATTAAGGCGGTAATTGAAGAAGTCGAGAGCGCCGAAAATCTGGGCAATCTGAGCAATATTAAAAAAGTCAAAGCGGACGGTGACTATTATCGCATTAGAGTAGGAGAATATAGAATCGGTATCGCAGTAAATGAGGGTACGGTCATTTTTGTGAGAGTCCTGCACAGAAAAGAAGTGTACAGGTACTTTCCATAATTTGTGTATAGATGTATATTCCAGTTAACCAATCTTTCCCAACCCTTGCAAAACATTTTCAGCAGTTGTCGTCCAGCCCACAATACCGCCTTGAGCGCGAATCATTTCAATTGTAGCTTGTTTGAATTCGGGAAAATAACTTTCGGTCGCATCTTCTATTAGCAAAGACTCAAATCCTCGGTCGTTAGCTTCGCGCATGGTTGTCTGCACGCAAACTTCCGTTGTCACTCCAGCAAATAGCAGATGAGTGATGCCTTTATCGCGCAATAAATATTCTAAATCGGTATGATAAAAAGCGCCCTTACCCGGTTTGGTAATTACCGTTTCACCAGGTAAAGGTGAAAGTTCGGAAATAATGGCATTACCGGGTTCTCCTAACACTAAAATACGTCCCAAAGGGCCTACATCGCCGATTTTCAATTTGCCTTTGCCTCGGTTAAGCTTGGCGGGAGGACAGTCGGAAAGATCCGGTTTGTGACATTCGATCGTGTGGATAATGGGAAGATGGCGATCGCGAAAAGCATCCAATAACTTCCTCACTGTGGGTACAATGCTTTGGAGCCTAGTAACATCGTTACCCAAAGCTTCGCCAAAACCCCCAGGTTCGAGAAAATCTCGCTGCATATCGATGACAATTAACGCCACCTTAGTTGCATCTGGCAGTTCATAATCATAAGGTTGGGCAGAAATAAAAATCATAATTATGGAAACCGTACATTTAGCTGTAAATGGTACATTAATGCGAGGTTTGGAATTGAATCCAAACCTGTTGGCTGTGGGAGCTACTTTTGTGCGAGAAGCCTTGACAGAACCAGTTTATCGGTTGTGGTCGATCGACGATCGCCATCCGGCAATGATGCGGGTAAGTAATGGTGGGAATGCGATCGTCGTTGAAGTTTGGGCTGTTCCCACATCTGGCATCTGCACAATTTTACAGCAAGAACCCCCCGGATTGTGCATCGGCAAAGTGCGTTTGGCAGATGGCCAAGAAGTACTGGGCGTTTTAGGCGAATCGCTTCTTTGTGAAGGTAAGCGGGAAATTACCCAGTGGGGTGGCTGGCGTGCTTATATAGGTGATTTAGGCAAGGATAAAGCATAACTTGTGTGCCAAATGTATTGCAAAGTACAAAAATCTATGTAATACAGTGATTAGATTGACTGGTCAACCGATTGATGTCATCTGTCTTAGAGCAGAACTTAATATAGAAATACATTTACCCCTGTCAAAGGAGGGCTAGAAAGTGAGTATCAGACGCCCATTTAACTTAAATCGTCGTCAAGTCATACGCGGTATTTTAGCTACAACAGCTTTTGGAGTGAGTTCGCGTCTTTGGACTGGATGTACCCCAAACACACCATCGAATCCCACAAGTCCAGCAAGCTCAACTAATTCGACTTCAAGTACAGGTTCAACTGGGGCTGTCAAACAAATAACAATGGGATTTATTTATGTAGGCCCCAAAGACGATTATGGATACAACCAAGCCCACGCGCTAGGAAAAGAGGGAGTTGCAAAATTACCTTGGGTAAAAACTGTAGAGCAAGCCAACGTTCCCGAAACTACAGAAGTACAGGAAGCGATGCGGAACATGATCGAACAGGACGGTTGTACAGTCTTGTTTCCGACATCTTTTGGTTACTTCGATCCGCATATCTTGAAACTTGCCCAAGAATATCCCGAAGTACAATTCTTCCACTGCGGCGGACTCTACGAAGAAGGAAAACACCCGAAAAATGTGGGCAGTTACTATGGCTATATTGATGAAGCGCAGTACATCGCAGGAATTGTTGCCGCGTCCACGAGTAAAACTGGCAAATTAGGATTCGTCGCTGCCAAACCCATCCCGCAACTAATCCGAAATATCAACAGTTTTACTTTAGGCGCACGCAGCGTTAATCCTAAAGTTACAACTCAAGTTATCTTCACAGGTGACTGGTCTTTGCCTGTTAAAGAAGCCGAAGCTGCTAATAGCATGATCGACCAAGGAGTTGATGTGCTGACTTGTCACGTAGACAGTCCCAAAGTGGTGATGGAAACTGCGGAAAAACGGGGTGTTTTCTGTAGCGGTTACCATGCGAATCAAGCAAATCTCGCTCCTAAAGGATATCTTACCGGTGCGGAGTGGGATTGGACAAATGTCTATTCCAAATATGCAGAAATGATTCGCGATGGCAAAACTTTGATGAACGGAGGAATCCCGCATCTGGTGCGTGGTGGTTTGAAGGATGGTTTTTGTAAACTTTCAGACTACGGTCAAGCTGTTAGCGAAGCGGCGAAGAAGGAAGCAGAGGCAGCTAAAGCGAAGTTTATGGATGGCAGTATGGTAATTTATAAAGGAGAAATTAAAGATAATACAGGAAAAACAAAGATCGCTTCAGCGAAGGAGTACAAACAGCAAGACCCGGAATTGGAAAAGATGAATTGGCTGGTAGAAGGCGTGATTGGTAGTACTAGCAGTTAGGTAAGTCAAAAGTCAAAAGTCAAAAGGCAAAAGTCAAAAGTCAAAAGGCAAAAGTCAAAAGGCAAAAGTCAAAAGTCAAAAGTCAAAAGTCAAAAGAAAAAAGGGCGAAGGGCTGGGGGTTAGTGCGTCAAAGTTAAATTTGAATAAGAAAAGCTAGATTATGGCGATCGCACAAAGTTGGCGAACAACGTTAGAAAAAATTTGCATTCCGGTAGCAGCGTTGGCGATTTCGCTGCTAATATTCGGTGTGTTTTGTGCGGCATCGGGTGCTAATCCCTTTGCCGTATACGCCTCAATTTATAAGGCAGCTTTTGGCAATTGGTATTCGTTCCAGAACACGTTAATTCGGGCCGCGCCTTTGATGCTGAGTTCCCTGTGTACGGCGTTACCTGCGCGTTTGGGTTTGGTAATCATCGGTAATGAAGGGGCGATCGTTATCGGTGGTTTATCTGCTGTAGCTACAGGGCTGGCGATGCAGGGTACTGGGCCTTTTGTCGTGCAGTTGGCGATGGCTTTGGCAGGACTTATTGCTGGTGGTTTGTGGATTGCCGCTGTTGGGGCCTTACGCCATTACCGAGGCGTTAACGAAACGATTAGCAGCTTGTTGTTGAATTATATTGCGATCGCCCTCCTCAACCACATGGTTGGTGGGCCAATGCGCGACCCCAGCAGTCTCAACAAGCCCTCCAGCTACCCAATTCCCGATGCCGATATGTTGGGAAATATACCGGGATCTCGCGTTCATTACGGTTTAATTTACGGGATTATTGCTTGCGCGATCGCTTACTTCCTCATTCAGCGTACCACTTTTGGGTTTGCTACCAGAACAGTTGGCGGTAATATTCGGGCTGCCAAAATCGCTGGATTGCCAGTAGGGAAACTAACTTTAATTATTTGTTTCCTAGCCGGGTCTTGTGCGGGTTTAGCAGGTATGGTAGAAGTGGCGGCGGTACACGGTCGCGCTAACGAATCGCTGAATGCTAATTACGGTTACAGCGGCATTTTGGTTGCGTTTATTGCGCGGCAAAATCCTCTAGCCGCCGTGGTGGTTTCAGTTATTCTAGGCGGAATTCTTGCGAGCGGTGGCATCCTGCAAAGGGCGCATCAATTGCCCGATGCAACTGTTTTGGTTTTCCAAGGAGTTGTATTTTTGGTAATTCTTTTCAGCGAGTCTCTGTACGGACGTTTTGCCATCTTTAAAGAAGGCGTTCGACCTCAAATATCAGCCCCAAACATCAATCCACAAACATAAATTAGTCATTGTCAATTTTCAAAAGACTAATTGCAGGAAATCCAAAATCCAAAATCCAAAATCCAAAATCGTCTTATGGCAGCAGAAAGTATAGGCTGGTGGGGAGTACCGCTGGCGATCGCAGCAGGAACAATCCGAGGTAGTGCGCCCTTTCTATTCGTTAGTCTGGGTGAATGCCTAACAGAAAAAAGCGGCAAAATTAATCTCGGTTTGGAAGGAACCCTATTGATGGGAGCCATGAGTGCTTATGCAATATCTTACCTCAGCAGTGCCAACGGAATTCCATCTTGGCTTGCGCCTTGGCTTGGTGTCATAACTGCTGGTTTTGCAGGAATGCTACTGGGTACAATTCACGCTTGGCTGGCACAACAACAAAAGGTAAACGATGTTGCTGTCGGCATTGCCATGATTATTTTTGGCAGCGGCATAGCATTTTTCTTAGGGAAACCTTTTATTCAGCCAGTAGCACCGCAATTACCTGCTTTTGAGTTAGGGAATTGGAGCGATATTCCTTCAATAAAAGCGGCGCTGAAAATTAGTCCGCTCTTTCTTTTGGGTGTGGCGATCGCACCGGCGATGCAGTGGTTTTTTAAATCCACTCGTTGGGGTTTATACATAAGAGCGGTTGGCGATAGTCCCGAAGCAGCTAAAGCAATGGGAATTTCAGTTTATAAAATTAGAATGCTCAGCATTATTGCTGGGAGTTTTCTGGCTGGGATCGGTGGGGCATACTTATCTTTATATTATCCCGGTAGCTGGACAGAACGCATTTCCAGCGGACAAGGTTTGATGGCAGTGGCGCTGGTAATTTTCGCTCGTTGGAATCCGATACAATGCTTGTATGCGGCTTTGCTATTTGGTGGGGCGCAAGCGATCGGCCCTGCATTGCAATCGGTTGGCGTCAATTCCTATTATTATCTGTTCAATGCTTCGCCGTATATCCTGACATTGCTAATCATGATTATCACTTGTTCGCCGAAACGGACGCTTAGCGGCGCACCGGGAGCGTTGGGGACGGAAAATTAGCGAGCGACGAAAATAACTGCAAATTGCATAAAATAGCGGTAATGAAGATCTAACATAAACGCTAATGGCTCAAGCAAACGGAAATATTGCCACCCTGACGGTAGATATCGGCGGTAGTGGCGTCAAAGTCATGGTTTTGAACGAAGATGGCACTCCTCGAACAGAACGCAAGCGAGTACCGACACCGCAACCCCCCAAAACAGAACCGATAATAAATGCGATCGCAGATTTAGCCGCAGGACAAGGTGACTTCGATCGCATCTCGGTAGGCTTTCCCGGCGTAGTGCAAAACGGCATCATTAAAACTGCGGTAAACTTAGATCCGGATTGGATCGATTTCGATCTAGCAACAGTTCTTTCCCAGAAATTAAACAAACCTGTGCGCGTCGCCAACGATGCAGATATTCAGGGTTTTGGCGCAATTTCTGGGCATGGAGTGGAATTAGTAATTACACTGGGTACAGGCTTCGGATCGGCATTATTTATCAACGGTAAATTAGTGCCGAATTTAGAAATGGGTCACCATCCGTTTCGCAAAGGTCAAACCTACGAAGAACAACTGGGACGTGCTGCTTTAGACGAAGTTGGCAAGAAAAAATGGAACTCCCGTCTGGAAAAAGCTATTTACTGCTTAGAGCATTTGTTCAATTACGACCAACTCTATATTGGCGGCGGTAACACAGATGAAATGACGATAAATTTGCCGCCTAATGCCAAAATAGTACCTAATGTGAATGGGTTATTAGGGGGCATAGCTTTGTGGCGAGAATAGTACTGTAAACCTGACTTTAAAATACACAGGCTAGTGGGGAGAAAAAATTTTTCATTATTGTTACAGGCATCGCGTAATACTTCTACTAAGTAGATAGTAGGATTGCTATTTCTTCAGTAACAAGATGAAAAACTCTTGCCCATACTTGCCTATGTAAACTTTTCCATATTTAGTTGCCGAACACTTATAGGTAATTGTATAACAATATCAATAATGTGAAAAATACTCTCACCGAAATTTTTAGGAGGGCGATCGGTCAGACATTTTAGATAAAAATATTTTATCTATGGGAGCGGGCTCGCTGATTCGTAAGCGTCTGGGAATTTAACTGAAAATATAGGTCTCTCAGCCAAATGCGCCGATTGATTATCTTTATAATATACCTATTTCTAGGAATTCTACCATTTATTGCGATCGGCTGTGGTGGAGCGGGTAGGCATACTGCTCCTAGTGTTGACTCTGAAATGTTAAGCACTTTTAAAGTCGCCGCACTCCTACCGGATGCGATCGACGATGGCAGTTGGAGCCAGTCAGGGTACGAAGGGTTGAAGTCGATCGAACAGCAACTGAGAGCGAAAATAGCTTACACTGAAAAAACCAACTATTTATCTGAAGCGGAAGTAACAAACGTATTCAGGCAATATGCCAAGTCAGGTTTTGATTTAATTATCGGTCACGGAGGCAGATTTGTTGCTGCTGCGGAAATTGTGGCCAAAGAATTTCCGCGCACTAAATTTGCTGTAGTGGGGACTTTTCCCGGTAATAATAGAAATTTAGGTGCGCTATCTTTTCAGAGCGGTGAATTAGGTTATCTGACAGGTGTAGTTGCAGCCCTTAAGACCAAAACTAATAAGGTGTCGTTTATTGGAGGTGTAGATTATCCCCTGATAAAAGAAGGGGCGATATTGTTTGAGAGAGGCGCAAAATTAACCAATCCAAATATAACTGTGATAACAGAATGGGTGGGAAATTGGACAGACACAAAAAAGTGCCAAATGATTGCAAAAAACCACATTAGAGAGGGAGTTGATATTATTTCAACTAATGCCGATCCAGGTTGTATACCTTTACATCAATTAGCCCAAAAAAATGGAATTTACACTATAGGATGGATTCAAGACTTATATCAACTTGCACCTGGTACTGTCTTGACCAGTGCCATCCAGGATTCTCCAAAGTTATTGTTACAGGCAGCAACTTTAGTTAGAAAAGGGCGATGGGAGGGTAAGCAATACAAGTTTGGACTGAGAGAAAAAGTGCAAAGATTAGCTCCTTTTCGAGGGTCGCTGACTGCCGAACAAGAAGAGATAGTCAACAAAATTAAAAACGATATTATCACAGGTAAAATAGACATTTCCTCATAAATACTTTAGTTTTAAGGAAGTAAGCCAGTAGCTGCAATACTCTGAAAAGGAGGTTCAATTGCATCAAGAAAATCAAAAGGCTAGTTCAGATAAATTAAACAGCAATTTAACTTGGCTGTGGAATTTATCCATCGCGAAACAATTGCGTTTTGGGATGGTCTTCTTGGTGGTATCGAGCTTGCTGACGACGGGAGTAATACTGATTTACTCTAGTTTCCAAACCCAATTAAAACAATCAAACCTACTACAGCAAGCGCGATCGCGAGCTGCTGCTGAAACAATCGACGCCTACATGGACGATTTGATCAGAAAATTGGGTTATTTGGCGAGAGTGCGGGGTTTAACTGATCTACCTCTGGAAACCAAACAAACTTTGCTAGAAGGTTTAACTCGCCACAACGATGCTTACGAAATGGTGGCTATTGTTAATCGTCAGGGAAATCCAGTTGTAGTCGTTTCTCCCTACAATCGTGTCGGGCTCGGTAATCTGGCACTTACACCCCTATTTGTGCGATCGTTCAAGCGGCAAGAAGATTATGTCGATGCTGTGAGCATCGATCCGGAAATTCATCAGTTAGTGACAACGATCGCCGTTCCCATTCGCAATCTACAAGATGAAGTTGATGGCATTTTACTGGCTAGAGTTAATTTAAAATTCCTCGATTTTGTGGTTTCCCAGACGGAAGTAGGAAAAACTGGATATACTTACGTAATAGACGATCGCAACTTTATAATTGCTAAAAAAAGAAGTGCTGGAGAGAGATTTAAACTAGAAGATATTTCCCAGCGTCCGTTTATTGAAAATTTGCACGATACAGAGACACAAGCCCTGACAATCTACCGGGGTCTTAAAAATGAACAAGTTTTGGGTGCGATCGCACCTATTGACAGCGTTGATTGGAGCGTTATTGTCGAATTACCAACAGCCGAAGCATACGCCCCTGTCTACAATCAGATTTTAGTAATGCTAGGAGCCCTCTCCCTCGCAACATTTACCGCCATAATATTGGGATTCTGTTTCTCTCGGCGGCTCGTCAAGCCCCTAGAAAATCTTACTGTTGCCGCCGCCCAAATTAGCGATGGAAATCTCGACACTCGCGTCCACATTCAATCCCGCAATGAACTGGGGATTTTAGCGCGTTCGTTTAACCAAATGGCACAGCAATTACAGGAGTCATTTAGAACTCTGGAAAAGACAAATGAAGAGTTAGAAATTAGAGTCGAACAACGCACAAACGCGCTTAGGCAAGCGATGGAAGCTGCTGATGTTGCCAACAAAGCTAAAAGCGAATTTTTGGCAAATATGAGCCACGAACTGAGAACCCCTCTCAACGGTATTTTGGGTTATGCTCAAATCCTGGAAAGAGCGCAAAATCTAACTAAAAAACAACTGGACAACATCAACATTATTTACCAGTGCGGTACTCACTTGCTTACCCTGATCGAGGATATTTTAGATCTTTCTAAAATAGAAGCTAAGAAAATGGAACTTTATCCAGAAGATTTCTATTTTCCTTCCTTCTTGTCAAGCGTAGTAGAAATCTGCCGCATCCGCGCCGAACAGAAAGATATCTCGTTTGTTTACCAACCAACTAGCGAACTGCCTATAGCCATTCATACCGATCGTAAACGCTTACAACAGGTGTTGATTAATTTACTCGGAAATGCAATTAAATTTACAGAAATAGGTGGAGTTAACTTTAACGTAAGTGTCATAAATTATCAGTCATTAGACACTAAAGAGTCAAATTATGACAATGATATAAGACTAATAAAAAAAATTCGTTTCGAGGTAAAAGACACCGGCGTAGGTATGAGTCCGGAGGAATTGGAAAAGATATTTTTGCCTTTCGAGCAGGTGGGAAATGGCAAACATCAAGCAGAAGGAACCGGACTGGGATTGGCAATTAGCCAGAAAATTGTTCAAATGATGGGCAGTAAAATTCAAGTAAAAAGCCAACTCGGTATGGGCAGCACTTTTTGGGTAGATTTAGATTTACCCGAACCCAAAGACTGGATACAAACAGCCACTATTATTAAGCAACAAAAGATTATTGGCGTAGAGGGGAAAAGGCGTAAAATCCTGGTAGTAGATGATAAATGGGAAAATCGATCGGTGATTGTCAATCTGCTAGAGCAAATCGGTTTTGAAATGGCAGAAGCAACAAACGGTGAAGAAGCTTTGACTAAAGCAGCAGAGTTTAAACCCGACCTAATTATCACCGATTTAGTTATGCCTGTGCTGGACGGATTTGAGATGATACGCCGCATTCGGCAGTCACCGGAATTGAAGGATATAGTGATAATTGTTTCATCTGCTAGCGTATTCGTAGCCGATCGACATAAGAGTTTGTTAGCTGGGGGTAACGATTTTATGCCCAAACCAGTACAGGCAGATGAGCTATTTCAGAAGTTACAAAAATATTTGGAAATCGTATGGATTTACGAGGAAACCCCGAAGCCACAGCCAGCAGAAGAAAGCCAAGATACAAATGCCGAGCTTACTAAATCTCAAATTCCAGATGGCGAATTAATTCCTCCCCCAGCAAAAGAAATAGAAATCCTCTTTGAGCTAGCGATGAGAGGTAATATCAAGGGTATTGCCAGACAAACTGTCAAGTTAGAGCAAATGGATGAAAAACTTGTCCCTTTTGTCCAATATTTGCGTCAACTAGCTCACAACTTTCAGGAAAAAGAAATTCTGGAGTTCATTAGTAAATACAGGTCAGATCCAAATGAGTGCTGAATCTAGCGAAAAATCTATCCTGTTAATTGTTGATGATAACCCCGTTAATTTAGGGGCGATCGCCGATTTTTTGGATGAAGCTGGATTTGAAGTATTGGTAGCGCGAGATGGGGAAAGTGCAATCCAAAAGGTAAAATATGCCCAACCAGATCTGATTTTATTAGATGTGATGATGCCCGGAATCGATGGATTTGAAACTTGCTATAAGCTGAAATCAGACCCGTCCACTAAAGATATACCAGTAATTTTTATGACTTCCCTCTCTGACAGGGTAGATAAAGTCAAAGGTCTCAATTTAGGCGCAGTCGATTACATCACTAAGCCGTTTCAGCAAGATGAGGTATTAGCCCGCGTCAAATCTCAGTTAAAATTGTATAATTTGACGAAAATTATGCAACAGCAAAATTTACTTCTCAAACGAGAAGTTGAAGATCGAGTTGCCGCTGAAATTTCTTTGCAAAAGCTGACGCAGGAATTAGAAAAACGGGTGGAGGAACGCACGTCTGAACTAAAGCAAACCATGCAAGAATTGCAACAGGCTCAATCTTATTTAGTGCATAAGGAAAAAATGTCCGCTCTCGGTCAATTGGTGGCTGGGGTCGCCCACGAAATTAATAATCCTGTGAGCTTTATTGCGGGTAATCTCAGCCACGCTGAAGGATATATCAAATCTTTGATTGAACACTTAAGCCTTTATCAGCAAAAATTTCCAGAGCCAGGAGAGGAAATTGAAAGTCATGCGGAAAAGATTGAATTAGGTTATTTAATAGAAGATTTGCCCAATTTAATTTCATCCCTGAAAACGGGAACCGATCGCATTCATCAGATTAGCGTTTCTCTGCGGAATTTCTCGCGAGCGGATACTACTGTTAAAGTGTCGGTCAACATTCACGAAGGCATAGATAGCACCCTCCTGATTTTGAAGCATCGATTGAAAGCGAAAGCAAACCGTCCACCTATCCAAATGATTAAAGAATATGGAGAATTGCCACCAGTCGAGTGCTACGCCGGTCAAATTAATCAGGTATTTATGAATATCATTGCCAACGCCATTGACGCCATTGAAGAAATGGAATATGGCAACCCTACGATTCGGATTCGTACCGAAGTTTCACAAAATAAAGATATAGCAGTTATTCGGATACAGGACAATGGGATGGGGATAGCACCAGAAGTCAAAGCTCGTATATTTGAGCCGTTATTTACCACGAAGGCGGTTGGCAAAGGAACTGGTTTGGGTTTGTCTATCAGTCGTCAGATTGTCGTGGAAAAACACGGGGGCGATCTGAGTTGTATTTCTGCACCCGGTCAAGGAACGGAATTTGTAATTACCTTGCCAGTTAAAAGTTAAAAAAGTTATTTTTGATACGCCGAAAAATGTCATAATTTAGTAGATATTTAAATATACTCAAATGCTGCTGAATATGGGATGTTTTGTTGAGTCCGATCCGTATCCCTATCCGTTCAATGGGGATTTGCGTCCAGAAAATACGGTTGTGCTGATAATTGATATGCAAACCGACTTCTGCGGCGTCGGTGGTTATGTGGATAAAATGGGTTACGATTTGTCGCTAACTCGCGCCCCGATAGAACCGATTAAAAAGGTTTTAGAAGTGGCTCGCGCTCAAGGATTTCATATCATGCACACCCGCGAGGGACATCGACCCGATTTATCCGATTTGCCAGAAAATAAGCGGTGGCGCAGCCGTCAAATCGGTGCGGGAATTGGCGATCCTGGCCCTTGCGGAAAAATTTTAGTACGCGGCGAACCGGGATGGGAAATTATTCCAGAACTCGCACCTAAGCCAGGAGAAGTAATAATAGATAAACCGGGTAAAGGTTCGTTTTATGCTACAGATTTGGATTTGATCCTCAAAAGTAAAGGTATCCAAAATATCGTTTTAGGTGGAATTACAACAGATGTTTGCGTCCACACTACGATGCGGGAAGCAAACGATCGCGGTTACGAATGCTTGATGCTATCTGACTGCACCGGTGCGACGGATTACGGCAATTATTTAGCGGCATTAAAGATGATTAAAATGCAAGGCGGTGTATTTGGAGCAGTGGCAGATTCGGAGGCATTTATTAAAGCGATATCAACAGGGGATAGGGGCTAGGGCGTCGGAGCTAGGGAGCGGGGGAAAGAAAAAGAGTTTAGCGGAATAGAAATAACAAACTCCGAACCTTCGCCTAACGAAGAATTAACCTCTAACTTACCGCCGTGTTTTTCCACAACAATTTGGTGGGCGATCGACAATCCCAATCCCGTTCCTTGACCGACAGGTTTGGTTGTGAATAAGTAGTCGGACAAAAGTAATCGACACTGTATGAACTTTTGTTAAGGCACTTGCAGGAGTGCGATCGCTACCCACGGATAGTACAAATGTATTGTAAAAATTGACA